>JALTYW010000203.1 GCA_027046415.1 Sulfurovum sp. | reverse complement strand
GATCAGTATCCAGGTCTATCTGTGCAAATACGTAACCGGAGTAGAGTGTTCTTTCGGTAATTTTCTTTTCGCCATTTTTAACTTCGATCACTTCTTCTGTAGGAACAACGATACGCTCGATCTTCTCTTCAATACCGTAATCTTTTGCAAGTTGTTCAATGCCTCGCTTAACAGCCTGTTCACTGCCTGCATATGTCTGAATTGCATACCACTGAAATGCCATTGTGTGTCCTATTTATAAAACTGAAGATACGATGGCTGACATCATAAGATCAACCAATGCTAAAAATATTGAAATGACAGTTACTACGAGAACAACTGCTAAAAATGCTTGTCTTACCTGTACTTTGGTCGGAAATATTACTTTATGCAGTTCTGCTCTTGCATTCGCGATAAATGTTGAAATTTTTCCCATAGTATGTTACCTTTGTTATGGCAGGCCAAGAGGGACTCGAACCCCCGGCACCTGGTTTTGGAGACCAGTGCTCTACCAACTGAGCTATTGGCCTAAAGAAAAGAGTGAAACCTTACAGCTTCATCTCTTTGTGAACAGTGTGCTCTTTACACCACTTACAGTATTTCTTTAGTGCAAGTTTTTCTGTTGTCGTTTTTTTGTTCTTTGTTGTGTGATAGTTACGTCTTGTACACTTTTCACACCCTAGGTGAACAGTTTCTCTCATGGTTATCTCCTAATTGAAAGGGCTGCGAAAGGCGAACCTTCCGCAAAGTTGTCTTAAGCGATGATCTTAGAAACAACACCCGCACCAACAGTTCTACCACCCTCACGGATAGCGAATCTTGTACCCTCTTCAAGAGCGATTGGCGCGATAAGCTCAACGTCGATCTTAACGTTGTCACCTGGCATAACCATTTCAGTACCTTCTTGCAGTTGTACTGAACCGGTAACGTCTGTTGTACGTACATAGAACTGAGGTCTATAGTTGTTGAAGAATGGTGTATGTCTACCACCTTCCTCTTTAGTCAGTACGTAAACTTCCGCTTCGAACTTAGTGTGAGGTGTGATTGAACCTGGTTTACAAAGAACCATACCTCTTTGTACTTCTTCTTTACCGATACCACGGATAAGAACACCACAGTTGTCACCTGCGATACCACAGTCCATTTCCTTACGGAACATTTCAACACCAGTAACAGTAGTTTTAAGTGTGTCTTTGAGACCAACGATCTCAACTTCGTCACCTACACATACCTGACCACGGTCAACTTTACCAGTTACAACTGTACCACGTCCCTGAATAGTGAAGATATCTTCGATAGGCATCAGGAAGTCTTTGTCAGTTTCACGCTGAGGCTCTGGAATGTAGTTGTCTACTTCGTCCATCAGTGCAAGAATCTTTTCAGACCATGGTCCGATTGTACCGGCTTTTGCTTCTTCAAGTGCCTGGAATGCAGAACCAGCTACGATTGGTGTGTCGTCACCTGGGAAGTCATACTCTGAAAGCAGTTCACGAACTTCCATCTCAACCAGTTCGAGCATCTCTTCTTTGTCTTCTTCGTCAAGCTGATCTTCTTTGTTCAGGAATACAACGATGTATGGTACACCTACCTGCTTGGAAAGAAGGATGTGCTCACGAGTCTGAGCCATTGGTCCGTCAGTTGCAGCGATAACCAGGATCGCACCATCCATCTGAGCAGCACCAGTAATCATGTTTTTAACGTAGTCGGCGTGACCTGGACAGTCTACGTGAGCGTAGTGTCTTGTATCAGTTTCATACTCTACGTGAGAAGTTGCGATCGTGATCCCTCTTTCTCTCTCTTCAGGAGCGTTGTCGATCTGATCGTAGTCCATCATTGCAGTTTCGTTCTTAGTTGCAAGTACAGCAGTAATTGCAGCAGTAAGAGTGGTTTTACCGTGGTCGACGTGACCAATAGTACCGATGTTAACGTGCGGTTTCGTACGTTCGAATTTTTCTTTAGCCATGCTTTTCTCCTAGCTTAAATTGTTGATTTAAAGGCAGTATTATAGCCAAAACATCTTAACCTATATGGACAGA
>JALTYW010000202.1 GCA_027046415.1 Sulfurovum sp. | reverse complement strand
GAGTACAGCGGTTCAGGCGAATGAAGAGAGGGTCAATATCAATTTCCGTGATCTCAGCGTAAAAGATTTTATCGAAATGGTGTCGAAAATTACGCATAAAAACATATTGATTGATGCAGATCTCAGCGGAAAGATCGACTTTGTATCCCAGGAACCGATCAAAAAATCTTCCCTGCTGCCGTTGGCAAATGCTATTTTGGGGAGTAAAGGGCTTACGATCGTAGATCAGGGGGATTTCTACAAGGTGGTTAAAAGCATGAATGCTTCCGGTGAAGGTCTGGATGTCAGCGAGAGTGTTGAAGGGGAGACAATGAAAACGGTAATGTTCCCGCTAAAACGTGCCAATGCTGCAGTTGTCAGGGCAAAAATCAAACCACTGTTGCACAAATCTGATAAGGTGATTTCGTTTAAGGAGAACAATGTCCTTGCCGTTACTGCAACACCAAGAACGCTTCAGTCGCTTTCCAAACTGATCAATGCTATTGAACAGAAAGGACAAAAGCGTTCAACTGTCATACGGCTCAACAATGCCAGTGTGAAAGACATTTTCCCCAACGTGCAAAGTATGTCCAAAAAACTTTTTCCTCAGACAATTGAAAGTGAAAAGGTTGATGTATTTAAAGATGAATCTACAAATGCCATTATTCTTGTCGGAAAACCGGAAAACAATCGACGGATGATTCGCTATATCAAGCAGTTGGATATCAAGGGGGAGGAACAGGCGCAAAGAATGTATGTCATACCGCTGCAAAACTCCAATGCAGAAGAGATGGAAAAAATACTCAGTAAGCTGATAGACCAGATGAATAACATCGCACGCAAGGCAACACCCAAAGGGAAAACCCCTCCAGGTAAAGCGATGGTGGTCTCCGATGTTGAAAGGAATGCATTGATCTTCTTGGCTACAGGTGAACAGATTCGTAATATCAGAGAAACAATACGCAAAATTGATATTCCAAAAGTTCAGGTATATGTCAAAGCGCGTATCGTAGAGATAGACAGTAACTTGGCAGAGCAGGTGGGGTTGAAGTACGGTATCAATGGCGGTACTATTACAAGCAATGGACTTTTCACCCTTGCCGGCAATCTTGGTGCCAATGCATTGCAGATCTCACCGGCATTGTTGGCATTCCTGAATACGAATAACGGAGAGACCTACACGGATGCAAATGGCAATATTATCACCAATAACAACCCCTCGTTTAAGTTTGATCCGACAAATCAGGTATTTGCATTGGGAGCACAGCTTGATCTGCTCAGACGTAACGGAGCGGCACATATTTTAAGTGAGCCCTCTATCCTCTGTACCAATAATAAAGAAGCCTCGATATATGTAGGGCAGACCCGGTCAATTCTGACACAGGCACAACAGTCCACAACAGGCGACTCGAACGTTATTAACAACTACAGCAGGGAGGACATTGGGTTAACACTGAAAGTAAAACCGCGTCTTTCAAGCAACAATAAAGTCAGCATGGAGGTAGAGACAATTATTGAGGATGTACTGGATAATGAGTCGCCCAGTGCCGATCGTCCTACAACGACAAAAAGAGATGTCAAAACAACTGCTATTGTAAACAACGGAGAGACAATCATTCTTGGAGGGCTTATTAAGAACACAGGAGGAAAAGGTGTCACAAAGGTACCTGTCCTCGGAGACATTCCTATCCTTGGAAAACTCTTCACCCATACCTCCGATCTAAGTAGAAAGACCAATGTAGTAGTCTACCTTACACCTTATATTGTACGTAGAAGTGATGAGCTTCAAAAACTCAAAAAGATGCTTGATGAACTCGAAGAGGTGCAGAGGGAATATAATGACTATATTTTTCAAAGGTTGGAAGAGAAAAGAGGCAGCAATACAAGCCAACCATCTCCATCATCAGTACCTGCAAGCAGAAGGATAAAACATCCTGTAGGAGAGAGGCAGGATGCACTGAATATTGTAGGAGAGTTTTGATGCTGCATTTCCCACACTTCAAAGATGTCGACCTTGAGCCTCTTTGGGAAGAGGGGGTGAACCACAAAGTTGCGTTAAAACATGATCTTCTTTTTACGATAATCGAGGGAGAGAAGTATGCCGTGGTCAATAAGAAGACAATGTCAAATGCATTGAACCATTTTGCCAAAATAGGTCTTGACTATCCTGTCTGTACTGTAGATGAGGAAAGTTTTGAACGTCTTCGCAACAAGTTTCTTGAACTGCAGACCGGTTCTGAGTTTGAGGCAATGTCAACTACCACAGAAGACCTTATTGAGGTGGAGTCCGACCTGCTTGAGTTTATCAGAAACTCCCAGGATCTGCTCTCGAGTGAAGAGTCTGCCCCAATAATCAAACTGGTCAACTCTCTCTTTTTTCAGGCACTGCAGAAAGAGGCAAGTGATATTCATATAGAGAGCCAGGAGCGTAAAGGTGAGGTGCGATTTCGTATTGATGGTGCATTAAAGAAACATTTAGATCTCGACAAAATGATCATTGCTTTGGTAATTAACCGTATTAAAGTTATATCTAACCTGGATATTTCAGAGAAGCGGTTGCCGCAGGATGGACGTACCCAAATCTCTATTTCAGGCAAAACATTGGATGTGAGGGTCTCCATTTTACCAACCTACCATGGGGAACGTGTGGTCATGCGTATACTGGCACAGAGTGAACATATACCAACCCTGGAATCACTTGGTTTTCAAGATGATATTACCAAGCAGCTTTATAAACTGCTTACCCATGCACACGGTATGATACTGGTCACAGGACCGACGGGATCGGGAAAATCAACAACTCTTCATGCATGTTTACAGCATATCGCAACACCGGATAAAAACATCATTACAGTGGAGGATCCGGTAGAGTATAATGCAGACAACATCTCCCAGATTCAGGTAAACGAAAAAGTGGGCTTAACCTTCTCTGCCGGTCTTCGTTCGATTCTTCGGCAGGATCCCGATATTATTATGGTAGGGGAGATTCGGGATGCAGAAACAGCAGATATTGCATTGCGTGCAGCATTGACAGGACATTTGCTGCTCTCCACACTGCATACCAATGATGCTACATCGTCACTAAGCCGTCTTATGGATATGGGGATTGAGAGTTTTCTTATTTCCTCAACTCTTCTTGGTGTTTTGGCGCAACGGTTGACACGCAAGCTTTGTTTTCATTGTAAAGAGGAAAGGTATCTCCCCAAAGCACTTGCAGAAGAGCTGGATATCCCATCAGAGAAAACCTACTACCAAGCGAAAGGGTGTAAATATTGCGACTTTACGGGCTATAAAGGCAGGCAGGCGATTGGTGAACTCTTTATGGTTGATGATAAAGTCAAAATGATGATCAAAGATGGTTTTAATGATCATCAGATACGAGAAGCGATGAAAGCAGATGGCATGAAGACCATCTCTGACAAACTAAAAGAGATGCTGCTTGCCGGCGAGACAAGCTACGAAGAGGCGATACGTGTAGGGCTTATGGACGGCTGATGCAAAGGAGAAGCGCTTTTACCCTTATTGAAGTATTGATTGCAATTGCCTTGATGGGGCTTGTATTGCCAGCCCTGTACCAAAGTGTTGATGTGCTGCATACATCCAACCGTCATTTATATACCAAAATACAGCAAAGCAGGGAAAAGTCAGCCTATGTCCGTACACTCTATTTGGATATTGCCGGATCAGATGGCAATCTGTCGATTGGGAAAAACGATTTTGACAGACTTTGTATGGAGCATACAACAAACAGCCTCTACGGACTTTCAGAGGCTAAAGTGTGCTGGGTTGTGATTAAAAAACAGCATACGCTGGTACGGATTGAAGGGGTAGCTTACCATCTCCCTTTAAGGGAGAATGAGAGGGTTGAAGCCGATAGCGTAAAGCAGGGAATGACTCTGTTCAATATTGAACAGAAAAACGGTAAAGTATTGGTTGTGATGCAAGCAGATGGTGAGAAAGCAACGGCATTTTTGGTACAGGGCATCACAAAACCAAAATTGAAAAAACGTAAGGGGAGCGAAAAAAAGCCATTACAAAAACTGAAAAAAGCTCCTAAAAAAATACAAAAAACAGGATAGAGAACACCAAAGATGCAGCAGTGTAAGTCAGCGAAAACCTGCTACAATATCCGCATAATCATAAATATAAATCGATTGATGCTAAAGGAGGGATAGTGATGCAGGAGGTATATGAAAAGCTTGGGCTTTTTTATCTGGGAAAAGATGTCGACAAAAACAGCTTGGAGGTGACAGAAGCACTGACGCTGCTCAAGAACAAGCACTTTACAACCCATGCTGCAATTATCGGTATGACCGGATCGGGGAAGACTGGACTTGGTATTGGACTTATTGAAGAGGCAGCACTCGATAATATCCCTGCTATTGTTATTGATCCAAAAGGAGATATGGGTGACCTATGTCTGGTGGATCCGGACTTCTCTGAAGACACATTTAAGCCATGGGTTCGTGATGAGGCGGAGGCCAAAGGGGAAGCTCCGGCTGTCTATGCGCAGGAAGTCGCCAAAATGTGGAAAAACGGGATTGAGAGCTGGCAGCAGAGCAGTGAACGGGTGGCGCGTTTTGCCAAGGTACAGAAGACCATTTACACGCCGGGAAGTTCGGCCGGTGTATCGGTGAACATTCTCTCCTCACTTGGTAAACCGCCTGCAGAGATTATGGGCGATAGCGATACGCTGGCTTCCTACCTCAAAAGTGCCGCATCGAGCCTACTTGCACTCATCGGTGAAGATACCGATTCGCTCGATACCCCTGAATATATTTTGATCGCACAGATTTTGATGCATGCGTGGACCTCCGATGAGGAAATGGATATCGCAAAGATCATCGGGCAGATTATCAAGCCGCCGTTTAAAAAGATCGGTGTGCTATCGCTGGAGGATTTCTTTCCGCAAAAGAAGCGTTTTACGCTGGCAACGAAGTTCAATGCCCTGCTGGCAAGTCCAAGCTTCTCCTCCTGGCTTGAGGGAGAAGAACTCGATATTCAGAGCTTGCTTTATGACGAAAACGGTAGGGCGAAGATCGCCATTTTCTCCATTGCCCACCTCAACGATCAGGAGAGGATGTTCTTCGTTACATTGCTGCTCAACCGCTACATTGCGTGGATGCGGCGCCAGAGTGGGACATCGAGACTTAAGACACTGCTTTATATGGATGAGATTTTTGGTTTCTTCCCGCCAAGCAAGAATCCGCCAAGCAAAGAACCGATGCTGCTATTGCTCAAGCAGGCGCGTGCATTTGGAGTTGGGGTCGTACTCAGTACGCAAAACCCGGTAGATCTGGACTATAAGGGACTTGCCAACATCGGCACCTGGTTTATCGGACGGCTGCAGACTTCGCAGGATATCGAGCGGGTTATCGACGGGCTTGGCGGAAAGGTTGGTACCAGTTACGACAAGAGCGAGATCAAAACGCTGCTTGCCAACCTGCAGAAGCGCACCTTCTTTCTCAAGAGCGCACACCTGGATGATATCAGGCTCTTTACGACGCGCTGGGTACTGAGTTACCTCAAAGGTCCGCTGAAAAAAGATGAAATTGCCGCACTGATGGCGCAAAAGAAGGCATCGATGCAAGGCGGTGCAGCTACATCATCGGAAAGAAACATACCAAAAGCGTCTGCTACCCATACCTACCAACAGATAGACAGCTCCATTATTCAGTATTTTGAACCTGATCCCACAGGAGGGAACGACTATTTCCCGACACTGGGAGCAAAAGCGACCGTACACTTTTTCAATCAGAGCCGGGGTATCGATGAAGAGCGCGCTTTGCTGTTTTCGCTTCCTCTGGAGGTATCACTTTCGCGTATCGACTGGGGGGAGTCAGAAGCAGAGGAGGTTGATTTCGAACGCTTCCCACGAACGGTACCGACAAACGCACACTTCGCACCCGTTCCGGAAGTAGTTTTGAATGACAAAGACTTGCGCAGATGTACACGGGAACTCACAGACTATCTCTATCAGAGTGAAGCTCTACAGATGTGGCGTTGCAGTACTCCAAAGCTGGAGTCAAAGGCAGGAGAGAGTCGGGCAGATTTTATGGTACGGCTGCAGGATATGCTTGAGGAGCAGAAGGAAGAGGCTATTGATAAACTAAAAGAGCGCTATGCAAAAAAGGAAAAAACGCTTTTGGAGCGTTTGGAACGTGCCAAAGCCAGAGTCGCAAAAGAGGAAGCTGACGCCACGAACAGCATCATTGAAGCAGGTATTTCGGTATTGGGAGCTCTCTTTGGAAAAACCAGCGTAAGCAAGGTGGGCAGAGCCGTCAACAAAGGCGGGCGTATTCTCAAAGAGCGTGGAGAGATGAGCCGTGCACAACAACGCGTAGCTTCTATAGAGGATGATTTGGGTGCGCTTGAGGAGGAGCTTGAAAGTAAAATTGACATTTTGCATGAGAAGTACAATATAGAAAATTGTGAAGTTACAGCGTTCAAAATAAAGCCACGAAAAACCGATATTGATGTAGAAAACTGTGCTATTGTGTGGCGTACTTAAACAATATATGACTGAATAGATGGATAAAGTATACTTTAAAAAAGATTGCTCTATAATTAGCCAAAATTATGATCACATATAATAATATGAGCAGGAGAAGCATCAATGGTAACATTTACCAATGTGAAGACAAACAAACAAATAAGCAGAGAAGACACCAAAGAGGAAGAGTTTATCTATGAGGGGAAACCGCTTCTTGTCGAAACGGATATGGATGGTGTTATAACCTATGCCAACAGAAGATTTGTAGAAGTGAGTGGTTATGCTAAAGATGAGGTGATCGGTTCTCCGCATTGTGCACATATGCATCCCAATATGCCGCAGTCAATATTCAAGGATGCATGTCAAAAAACATCGGAAGGGAAGACTTGGAGTGGATATGTATGCAATATTTCCAAAGAGGGTATCGGGTACTGGACGGAACTTACTATTCAGCCCAAAAGTGATGCATCTGGTAACCTGACAGGTTTTATGGCTACGCGGCGTGCTCCGAATGCTGAAGAGCTGGAGAATGTTATGGCTGAGTATGAAGAGATAAAAGCAAGCGGTGATGCCAATGCGACAAGTCAATATTGTGGAGAGGTATTTATGGGAAGGGGCGCCTGTCAGTTTTAGGAAGAGGCGCCTTTTACCCTTTACTTCCCGGTTTAATTGCCGTTGAACCCTCTTTACACATAGGGCACTTATCTGGTGCATACATTTCAAACGTAAAGTCTGCAAGTGAAAAGAGCGGAATGTTCTTTGGAAGCTTGCACTCTGGTTTAGCTTCATTCTCCCCACCCACACGTTTACAAAAACCGCGATTTGCAAGTGATGCAAAAGCAACAATTTCACCACCCAGTGCCTCTATTGTCTGTGCAGCTTTGAGTGCCGAACCGCCTGTGGTAATAATATCTTCACAAATGATTACTTTTTCACCGGGCTCTATTTCAAAGCCTCTTCGAAGCTCCATTCCACCCTCTTTTTTTTCTACAAAAATGGAACGTACACCGAGAGAACGGGCAAGTTCGTATCCGGCAAGTACACCACCAAGGGCTGGTGCACACACTGTATCTACAGCAACGCCGGCATCCTTTATCATGGATGCAAGGGCATCTGTAAGTTCGGAAGCTTTCTGTGGATACTCGAGTACTTTGGCACTCTGAAGGTATCTTGCTGAGTGGTTGCCGCTTGCCAGCAGGAAATGCCCTTCAAGCAATGCATTTGCATCTTTGTATACCTGTTCTACGTTCATATTACACCTTTAGGATATCAGCCTCTTTGGACTTGAAGAGTTCGTCGACCTTTGCAACATGATCATCAGTAATCTTTTGGATTTCATCCTGCGCTTTTTTGGATTCATCTTCACTGATCTCTTTCTCTTTTTCAAGCTTCTTGATCTTGTTATTGGCATCCTTTCGGATGTTTCTGATCGCCACTCTTGCGTTTTCTGCCATAGCCTTTGCCTGCTTGACGATCTCTTGTCTCTGTTCGCTGGTCATAGGAGGGAAGAAAAGTTTGATAAAGTCACCGTCATTGTTCGGATTGACTCCGATATTCGCTTCCTGAATCGCCTTTTCAATATCTCCCAGCAGATTTTTCTCCCAGGGTGTAATTGCGATTGTGGTTGCATCAGTTGCAATTACACTTCCAACTTGGTTTAGTGGAGTAGGTGTACCATAGTAGTCAACTTTGATGTTGTCCACAATACTGGTTGTCACTTTTCCTGTTCTCAATGAAGCGAAATCACGTTTGAGAGCCTCAATACTTTTATCCATATGTTCTTTGGTATGTTCAAAAATTTCATTCACCATATTTACTCTCCTGGAGGGTTATTTGAAGGAATTTTACCCTTTTTTACCTTTGAAGGGGAATGGAGGAGATTATCTGAAGAAAAGCAGAAAAAATATAGATATAAGTCTAAAACGGGGTTAAGTGCCCCGAGACTATGGATAGATATTATTTTGTAGCTGGTGCCTGTGGTGCTGCAGGAGTGCTTGGTGTTTTGACAGGAGCCGCAGGCACAACGGCATTGTTTTTAGGAACAATCTTATCAGCAACCGAACTCTTGCTTTCCTGTGTATAGAAGTAGCCAAGTGCCAAGGTATTGATAATAAAAGCAAGTGCCAGTGTAAATGTGAGTTTTGCCAAAAATCCTGTGGGACCCTTCGCACCAAATACAGACTCATTGCTCCCGCTGTAGGCACCCAGACCGATACTTGAACTTTTTTGAAGCAAAACAACGATAGTAATGGCAATAGCCAGAATAATTTGTACGATTAGCAGTGTTGATGTCATATAGTCCTCTTCAGTACCCGCATATAGCGGGCAATAATTTGGGCGATTATACCCAAACTATATTGAAAGTGCGGTAAACCAGAATGAAGGCTCTATTTGGCTATTCGTCACTTCCCATAATGCCGAGAAGCTGCAGGATTGCTGTAAACATATTTAAAAAGTCGATATAAAGAGAAACAGCAGCATCAACAGGCGAATCATAGGCACCATTTGCAATGTTCTGTGTATCATAAATGGTAAAGATACTGAATAGAAGCAGGATACCCGCTGTGATGATGATGTGCATAAGCGGGCTTTGCAGCAGGAAGTAATTTACCAGTGAAGCGATAATCACAACAATGAGGGTAATAAAAAGCGGCTTTCCCCAACTGGAGTAGTCGCTTTTACTGTTGATGGCAAAGAGGCTCAATGCACCAAAAAGTACCGATGTCATTAGAAAGGCATTGCCTATTACTGCACCATTCCCCATGCCTATCATTGTAGCAAGCAAAGGAACAAGTGAGACACCCGTTAAAAATGTAAAGATAAAGAGCATAGCAAGGTTTAGTCCCGGTTTGTTTCTGCTCATACCAAGTCCGAAGAAGAGTACAAGTAACTCTGCTCCAAAAATAAACCATTTATACTCAAAAACAGCAGCAGCATATGGCATGGTAACATAAGCACCAGCTGCCGCTGCAATCATACTCGCAGCCAAAAGCTGATAGGTTTTCTTCATAAAGCTGACTGTAGCAGTCTCCTGTACGTAGCCAGTTTCCTGTGTTGTTGTATAGTCTCTGTCATATAAAGCCATTGATAATCCTTTTCAATATTGATCTTATATAGTGTGGGAAGTATAGTAAAGAGAGATTAATCTAAGGTTAATCTGCCAGAGATGCTATGAAGATTCTTTTGCTCGTTTATGCTGCAAGGCAAGATACTCCATGCGTGCTTTTTGTGCTTCGGACATATTTTCTTCAATTTCCTGTTTTGCATTGATCTCTTTAGCTGATGCGGGTACTGGAGATGAACCGCA
>JALTYW010000201.1 GCA_027046415.1 Sulfurovum sp. | reverse complement strand
TCATATAGTAGAAGAAGAGAATGCCCGTGCCGTAGAGCTCTTTGAGTACCTGTTTCACTTATGCCTCAAAGTTGGGTGTACCGTCAGGCATCACTGCTTCACCGTTTCTTTTGGCTTCCTGCTCTGCTTCATAGGCATTCATCTGCATGCGCACTTCATTGATCTGTTCAGGTGTCACGTTGTCGTCACTCGACCAGATTACCTCGACATCATCACCATACGCCTTGCCCATCTCTTCGATCTTGTCGGCATATTCGTACACATCGAGTACCACAACCGGTTCGGCATCGGGTTTTTCCGTATCGACCAGTTCAATATACCAGCGCCCTATCGGACTTGTTTTGATAGTGGATTCAAAGATGACTGCCATGGCTAAAATCCTAACTTTTTATGTTTGAGATCCCCATGGTAGACAACATCTTTAGGGTCTATGTTTTCATCCTGAAGTACCTCCGGTACAGGGTTTTCCGCTTCCAGACGCTTGATCTCTTCATCGAGTTCATCCTCCTGATAGGTCATCATCATATCTGCTGCGATCACTTCGGGGATACGCTGAATCTTGATAAGTTTCTCAATCTCCTCTTCAACCCCTTCACCCTCAACGGTCACAATAATTTTCCCTTTTTCCTTGTCATGCACATGATAGTCAACATAGTCCGCTTCCTGAAACTGCGCTACCAGCATATCGATATGCTTTGGTAACGCCTGTACTACAATACTGGATACATTCATCTTGCTCTCCTTATTTAGTTAAATCCCACACCATAATCGTATTGTCATCGCTGGCAGAAAAAAGGTGTGTTTCATCTTTGAAAATGATAACATTAAGTGTACTCTTTTGTCCTTTAAGCACCGCCAGTTTTGACTTGGTCATGGTATTGAATATGAAAATATCGTTGTTCTCATCCATGGCAAATGCCACTTTACGGGCACTGGGACTGAGTGCCGTTGCGTAAATAAGAAAATGGCCCTGAATATAACTCCCTTTCCCGGTTGCTGCATCATACAACGCGCCTCTTCTATCCTGCCCTGCCGCTGCAACCATACCGTTTTTATAGTCCACCTTGTAGACATTGTCTACATTGAGCCCCTCAAGCGTTTTGCGTATCTTTCCGGTCTGTACATCCACAATACTGAGTACCCCACTTTCACAGGAAAATACAGCTTGTGTCTTATCTTCATTGAGTGCAAAATCGGAAAATTTGGACTCACTCAGCTGCACACGGTAACGCTCTTTTTTCGTCTCGGTATCCAACAAAGCAGCCTCGTCACTCAAATATCCGAGCAGAATATGGTGTGCATCAATAAACCGCGCTTTGATAATCGCCTTTTTGTCTTTATGGGAATAGATCTGTTTAAGTGTACCATCATAGACGTAAAGGTTGGAATACCCACCGATACCACTGTCACTGAGCAGCAGATACCGGTTGCCAAGATGATCGGTACTCATCACCCTTGCAGGCATAATGTCACCCATAAAGTCTTTGACATCAGGGATGGATATCTCTTTGATCTTTTGGTATGTTTCAACATCATACGCCTCGATATGTCCTGCATCTGTGGCAATTGTCAGTGTTTTGCCGTCAAACACCATATCTTTGGCTGTACCATTCACTTCAAGTGTATGTACCGGCGTAAAAACGGGCGCTGCCCACAAAACAACACCCAAAAGCATCAGCAAAAATACTCTCACACCAACGCCTCCACTGTACCGAGTACCAGTTGTGCGATTTCCTCTTCTGTCAATCTGCTTTTGACACCGTAAAGATCCTCTTCGGAGGCAAGAAAATTTTCAAATTTTCCGCTTGCTTCGAGTTTTTCTATCAAAGTTTCCAACTTTTCTCTTCCAAGTGCTTTCTGAACCGGTTCAGCAATATAGACAATAAAGTTGTAATCCTCATAGTCGAACTCAAACTCTTCAGAGTCATAATCCTCTTCGTTTGCATCGACGTTGAGCAGATGGCGAAGTTCGACATCTTTATCTTCTAGTTTCTCAAAGAGTTTGGGGTATTGTTCTTGCAAATTCATCTATATTT
>JALTYW010000200.1 GCA_027046415.1 Sulfurovum sp. | reverse complement strand
TATAATGCGATCAAAGAGCAGTATATGCCTGTAGGTGAAGGTGCAGAGCTTCCGAGTTCACTCTTCTCGGCGATTGTGGCGATGAGTATCAAGCTTGACACCCTGCTTGGACTCTTCAGTGTCGGCAAGATCCCTACCGGAAGCAAAGATCCGTTCGCACTCCGACGTGCGGTAAATGGGATCGTACGTATTGTGATTGACAATGATATTCCATTTAACATCGATGATATACTGGAGTTGCTCAAAGATGCGTATGAGAGTTTTGATATCGCACAGCTTAAAGCCTTTATCATCGAGCGTATCAACAAAAGCCTCGATGCCAACCCTTCTGTCATTGCAGCAGTACTTGCAAGCGGAGAAGCAGATATCAACAAGATCGCCAAAAAAGTTGCTGCACTCAATGAGATTGTTGCAGACGAGAGCTTTAAAGAGCAGTTTGCCACCTTCAAACGTGTGGCAAACATCTCCAAAGATGTTGATCTTGACGGTGATTTGAGCATTGACGTAAGCCTCTTTAAAGAGGATGCAGAAGTGAGCCTCTACAATGCCTATGAAAAGGTACTCAATCAGGAATTTTCTGATTACAAAACGAGACTTGAGGCGCTTTTTGGGCTTAAGCGTGAACTCGATGCGTACTTTGATGATGTGCTGGTCAATGCTGAAGAGGAAGCGCTGCGTAACAACCGTCAGCATATGATCGCCTCTATCTACAAAACCTTCCGGGATATTGCGGATATCAAAGAGATTACGGTTTAGGCAGCATGCCTGAGAGTTACGATACCATTGTTATTGGTGCCGGTATTGCCGGGTGCTGTGCGGCGTTTGCATTGCAGCGGCAGAGTCAGAAAGTTCTGCTTGTAGACAGAAGCGGTATGGCAGCCACTGGCGGTTCGGGTGCAGCTGGTGCTTTTGTCTCTCCCAAGATCGGCAAGGGTGGTCCGCTTCAGGCATTGACCAATGAAGCCTTTGCCTATGCTAAAGATTTTTACCTTAAACACTTTCCAGGCTATTTTCACCAAACCGGTGTGATCCGTATCCCTAAAGATGCAGAAGATGCGAAGAAGTTTTCACTTTACGAACCGCACAACGAAGCAAAGTATCGCTGGTTAAATAAAGAGCAGCTACAAAGACTTGGTATCAAAGAAAATAATGCAAGTTTTCTCTTCGAAGAAGCAGGTGTCTGTGATGCACCAGAGCTGTGTAATGCTATTTTAAAACAGGTTCCCTTTCAACAGTTTGCAGTAGAAAAACTGATCTACAACAACGGAAGTTGGACTCTCCTCAACACTCAATGCTCAACACTCAACGCTCAACACATCGTACTCGCAACCGGACATGAGAGCGATCTGCTCGATCTACGTTATATGGGCATACGCGGCACATGGGGTTCGCGTGGTGACTACTACAGCACTTTAGAGCTTGATGTGAGTATGCACAAAAAGATCTCAGTCTCTGCCAATATTGGCGGCATCATCAAACTCGGTGCTACGCATGTCAAATCGAAAAGTCCCTGTATACTCTGTGATGGTAAACCGCTTGCATCACTTGAAGAGGCGGCAGCCAAGATGGTTGATACCAACGATTTTAAGCTCAAAGAGACCTTTTGCGGTATGCGTGCAGGCAGTAAAGATTACTTTCCACTGGTAGGAAGCGTGGTTGATGTACCCTACATGGAAGCACACCACCCCAATGTCTTTCGCGGTGCCAAACCGCCGCTGAAACATCTGGAAAACCTCTATATCCTAAACGGTGTAGGCGGGCGCGGTTTTGTCTTTGCCCCGCTGATGGCAAAGTGGCTTGCCGAGCTGATAGTAGAAGGAAAAGCCATGGATGCACGGGTTAATCCTGACAGGCTCTTTTTGAAGTGGGCGAGGAAGCTCAAATAGGGAGCAGGTGATAGGGAGTAGGGAGTAACTAAGGTTCGCCAATTCAACCAATAAGTGCAATTTCTAAAAGATAGTCGAGAAAGAGCGGGCTAACCGAATATAGGTTATCCTTTTTTCGACCAAAAAGAAAGGAATTGCATGACCTATAAACAATTAACCCTA
>JALTYW010000199.1 GCA_027046415.1 Sulfurovum sp. | reverse complement strand
TCGGAAGCATCACACAAACACGTGCTGGCGGTGGATGTACTGGGGGAGCACTCTTTTGAAAAGGCACTGCCGGACAACTTTTTCAAAACACACAATGTACTGGAGATGTTCGAACGCTCCATGCGGTTGCTCATCTACAACCAAAGCCGCCTGACCTTGGCACATACCGATAAAAACGTACTGCTGCTTGAACCCAAAACCTACCGCTACAGCACCTATCAGTTTCACAAATATGAGCAGATCAGGGCGCTAGGACTGGGGCTTTTATGATTACGAACGGTTTTGCCTACCTTGCCCTGCTTAGCATCCTTGCCGCAGTCATTGTCTACACCGAAAAACGGACTGCCTACAGGCTCTTTGACTACCTGCCATCCATAGTCATCCTCTACTTTGTCACTATGCTGCTCTCTACATGGGGAGTATGGGAGAAGACACCGCAGATCACGGCAACCTACAAAGCGCTTAAAGGCAACCTGCTTTCAGCAATGATCTTCCTCATGTTGCTAACAGCCGACATACGGCAGATCATCAAGCTGGGTAAAAAGATGCTGCTGACCTTCCTGCTCGCTTCAGTCAGCATCGGCATGGGGTTTGTCGGGATGTACGTACTCTTTCAGAGCCATTTTGAGAAAGGAGCATGGAAACCCTTTGCTGCGCTGGCAGGCTCATGGATGGGCGGTACGGGTAACATGGTCGCCATTCAGGGAGCGCTTCATGTACCTGACAGTGCCATGGGGTATGCGCTTCTCATTGACTCCATCGACTACGCCGTGTGGGTAATGCTGCTGCTCGCCCTCGTCCCCTTTGCCAAAACATTCAACCGGTGGGTCAACGCCGATACTTCCATCATAGACAAGGTAGGGGAAAAACTTGCCAAAAACGATGCCAAGCGACAGCCTATGGACTTTCAGTCACTCTTTTTACTCTTGGGGCTCTCGCTTGCTGTCTCTGCACTTGCACAATTTTCCGGAAATCAACTGCCGGTGAGTGATTTTGTAGGACACACCACATGGACGGTCATCATTGCCACACTTGCAGGTATAGGCTTTGCGATGACACCGCTATCGCGTCTTGGCGGCTCATCCGAGCTGGGTACCATGATGCTCTACCTCATTGTAGCACTCATCGCTTCCAGAGCGAATTTTGGCGAACTGACACAGGCACCACTTTACATTGCAGCGGGCTTTGTTATTATCGTCATCCATGCACTCATCATGGTGCTTTTTGCCAAGCTTTTCAGGCTCGACCTCTTCTCTCTTGGGGTTGCTTCACTGGCAAACATAGGCGGGGTCGCCTCTGCACCCATTTTGGCATCAGCTTACTCCCGCGCCCTCATCCCCATTGGGGTACTCATGGCGATGCTGGGGTATATTGTGGGAACCTTCGGCGGACTTGCCGTAGGGAAAATCCTGGAAATGATCACACGGTAGCAACGCGCAGAGACTTAGTAACGTACTGCCGTGCTTCTGTAGGTGGTTCGTGTTGTCGTTCGCGTTTTGCTGCCATTATAATAGCCTGACCCTCCGTACCCTGAACGGCTATGTGTACGATACGTTGAACGGGATGTACCATATGTACCGGAACTTCCACTGCCATAATAGCGTCTTGTGGTCGTCGTACGGCTATGGTAACGTTTATACTCGGATGCATTGCGGTAATAGCCGTAATGTCCCACCTGTGCTCTGTAACGTCTGCCATTATAGTAACGATACCCATTATGGTAGTAATGCCCGCCATAATAACGATGACCATGATAATAGTAATAACCGTGACTGTAATAGCCGCCGTAATAATATCGTCCACGGTAATAATAGTAGGGTCTGTCATAATAGTAGGGATGGTCATACGACGCCAATGCCGCACCGGCAATGCCACCTACTGCCGCACCTGTTGCAAATGCCTGCTCTTCTGGGGTACATCCTGTTGTCAGCAGCAGCGTTGAGAGAAGTGCACCTGCTGCAAGCGCATGTTTTATGCTCTTTTTCATCATATTTCCTCCATCTTTCTTTTCCTATACTATAAAAGATAACTGTGTACAAATCGTGATTTGAATAGAATTTTGTTACAATCATCCAATACCTTATGTTACACAACTATAAAGAAGATGTCAAATGAAGATCAGCTCTATCCACACCCAACGCCTCAGAGCACCGCTCAAAACGCCCTTTATTACCGCTTTGCGCCGTGTCGATGCGTTGGAAGATGTTGTCGTCATTGTTGAATGCGACAATGGCTATCAAGGGTATGGTGAAGGTGCACCCACACCGCAGATCACCGGAGAGACTATCGGCTCCATAGAGGCTGCCATTGCCTTCATTGCACCCCACCTCATAGGCAAAAAGATAGAAGATTTCGACAGCCTGCTACATACTCTCCACCACACCATTGTCAAAAACACAACGGCAAAATCGGCACTGGAGATCGCTCTGTATGATCTAAAAGCACAGTCACAGAAGCTGCCGCTCTACCGCATGCTTGGCGGTACACAGACTGCCTTCAAAACCGATATCACTATCAGCATGGCCGAGACGGAAAAGATGGTTTCCGATGCACTGCATGCCGTATCGTTGGGGTACGATACCCTCAAGGTTAAAATAGGCAGCGATCCAACAAAAGATGCCGACCGTGTGCGTGCCATCCATGCTGCCTTACCGCAACACATCGCTCTACGGCTCGATGCCAACCAGGGGTGGAGCGCCAAAGAAACAGTTGCACTGCTTGAGCAGCTTGAGCGTGACGGCATTGTTGCCGAGTGCATCGAGCAGCCTGTACCTGCCAAAGATATTGACGGGCTAAAGTACATCAAAGAGCGGGTAGCTACTCCTCTTCTTGCCGATGAGTCTGTCTTTTCACTGAACGATGCCAAAAAACTTCTTGAGATGGAGGCAGTGGACTACATCAACATAAAACTGGCAAAAACCGGCGGCATCTCCAAAGCCTTTGCACTGGCAGACCTTTGTGCCGAACATAACGTACAGTGTATGCTCGGCTGTATGCTTGAAGGTCCCATAGCCATTGCCGCCGGGGTACATCTTGCCTCTGCAAAAGCCAACACCATCACCATGCTAGACCTTGATGCTGTTGCCCTGCTTGCCTCCCACCCTGCACAAAGCGATATAATATTTGATGAGAGCTGCATCGTGTTGTCAGATACTCCGGGATTGGGTATTCGTCTTTCCAAATAATCTCCAACCACATACTATTATGGTAGAATGCCGAAATTTTTTACCGGAAGGACTTTGATTTGGTTGACATTCAACGCTATTCAAAACAAAACATCAAAAACGACATTCTCTCAGGTGCACTAGTCGCTGTTGCCCTTGTGCCAGAAGCGATCGCCTTTTCGTTCATTGCCGGGGTCTCTCCGGTGGTTGGGCTCTATGCTGCCTTTATCATCGGGCTGATCACCTCCATACTTGGCGGAAAACCGGGGATGATTTCAGGGGCTACCGGTTCGGTGGCAGTGGTCTTCGTTTCACTCGGGCTCTGGGTCAAACAGCACTACCCCAACCTCGATACCGAAGCGCTTTCCATGATGGTACTGCACTACATACTCATCACCTCCATCCTTGCCGGGTTAATACAAATAGCGATTGGCCTGCTAAGAATGGGTAAATTTATCCGTCTGGTACCGCAGCCTGCCCTCTTTGGGTTTGTTAACGGTCTTGCCATCGTCATTGCACTGGCACAGCTGCCGTTCCTTGCCCCTGCGCACATGGAGCAGTACCACTCATGGATCGAGATCATGCAGGCAAGCCTGCGTGAGAACTATGTGATGTACATCATCATCGCAGCTACCATGCTAACCATGCAGTACCTCCCCAAACTCTCCAAAGCGGTACCTGCAGGGCTGGTTGCCATTGTGATCATTACCCTTGTGGTCTACTTTGGGCACATCGACACCAAAACCGTCGGTGACATGGCAGATCTCTCCCACGTCTCTTTCCCTCACTTCGTTCTTCCTGACTGGCATCTGCTCCTAAGTTGGGAGTCACTGACAGTCATCGTCTCTACTGCCGTGATCGTTGCACTGGTCGGGCTCATTGAATCCCTGCTGACCCTTTCGGTGCTCGATGAGATGGGTGGGAAACGCGGTTCAGGCAATAAAGAGTGTGTCGCACTGGGTATCGGAAATGCCACATCCGGGCTCTTTGGCGGCATGGCAGGATGTGCGATGATCGGACAGTCTGTCATCAACTTCACATCAGGTGGTCTGGGCAGGCTCTCTTCATTTACCGCTGCGACACTGCTCATTATCCTCGTTGTAAGCTTCTCCAAGGTTATCTCTGCTATTCCCATCGCTGTATTGGTAGGAATCATGTTCATGGTGAGCATCGGTACGTTTGAGTTCTCTTCTGTCAAGCGTCTTAAGCATATGCCAAAATCCGATGCCTTCGTACTCATTGTTGTAACCATCATCACCATCTTTGCAGACCTTGCTGTAGCGGTCATTGCCGGTATCATCATCTCTGCACTGGTCTTTGCATGGAAACACGCCAGGATCTTCAGCCGTACCCACATGGAGGGCAATAAAAAGATCTATGAACTCGACGGTCCTCTCTTCTTTGGTTCTGTCACCTCCTTTAACGAGCAGTTCAATGTTGCTGAAGATCCCGACGAAGTGGTCATCGACTTCAAAAATGCACGTGTCATGGACAGTTCCGGTGCCGAAGCGATCGACGCACTGACCGAAAAGTACCGTAAAGCAGGTAAGAAGCTCACTCTGCGCCACCTCTCCGAGGACTGTAAAAAAATGCTGACCATTGCCGGACCTTTCTGTACCTATGAGGAGGACGATCCGACCTACAAGGTGGCACACGACATATAGAAGCAAATCGAAAATACTCAGTGCATCATACTGCCTTTAGCGGAAAGAAATCCTCAAGTAACGCTCTTAAAAGTGCCAGGTCTATCGGCTTGGCAAGATAAGCATCCATGCCTGCTCCGGTATATTTTGCCTTGTCACCGGCAAGAGCATTGGCTGTCAGCGCGATAATAGGAATATGCGGTCTATTGTTGGCTCTTTCATATGCCAGGATCTGTGCAGTTGCCTCCATACCACCCATTACCGGCATTTCAATATCCATGAAAATCATATCAAAGCTGTTGCCTTCTTTGCGTTTATTGACTGCTTCTTGTCCGTTATTGACCAGTGTCACTTTGATTCCCATGCGTTCAAGTACATTTTGAATCAGACGCTGGTTGATTATGTTGTCTTCGACAACCAAAATATGCATATCTTCAAAATGTATCTCTTTTTGGGTCGCTTTTTCCTCTTCTTGTGCAAATATTGCCTTTAACACCTTACTGAATGTTACAGGTTTGTAGAGTACTTTCTCTATCTTGCTTCCATGACGTGCAAGCTCCTGTTTCTGATCTCCTGTACTGATGACCACAACACGACTGTCAATATCGAGAAATTGTACAAGTTCCCCCTCCCTCATACGGTATTTGTGATCTATAAACACCAGTTTTGGCAATGTACCGTTCTCTTTTGCCTGTAGAAAGCTTCGATCGGTAAAGTGTGTAACCTGGGCTCCTGTGTAGGCAAGATACTTTTCAAGATTCGTATTGGGGAAGTACTCAAGATCAAGATGCGGATCGAGAATACCGACCTCCTCTTCATATCTCATCGGCAGACGCTCTTTTTGGAATGTGTTGTCTTTTTTGAGATTCAAAGTAAAATGGAATGTCGATCCTTCTCCTACAATGCTTCGGATACCAAGTTTTCCACCCATACGTTCTACAAGCCTGCCGGAGATGGAGAGTCCCAGTCCGGTACCACCATATTTTCGGCTGGTACTGACATCTGCCTGCCCAAATGCTTCAAATATCCTTTCACGCTGCTCTTTGGAAATACCGATACCTGTATCGGAAACTGCAAAGTAGATCTGGCACATATCATCATTTTCAGATATCTTCTTGATCTCGACACTGACCGTACCATGCTCAGGAGTAAATTTGATCGCATTGCTTACCAGATTGACGATGATTTGGGAGATCTTGGTAGGGTCGGCAAGCAACGCTACAGGGAGCGCAGGGTCTATAAATATCTCATACTCAATCTTCTCTTTCTGTGCCTTTCCGCTGTAAGACTCTACAGCTGCTTCGAAAACTTCAAGCGGATCGAACGTAATCGTCTCAAGTTCTATCTTTTCTGCTTTGATCTTGGAGAGATCGAGAATATCGTTGACAATGCGAAGCAGATGGTCGGAACTTTTCTCGACAACTGATAAGAACTCCTGCTGTTCTGCGTTCAATTCTGTCTCTTTCAAAAGCTGTGTGAAACCCAAGATACCATTAAGAGGCGTACGGATCTCATGTGACATACCGGCAAGGAAAAGATCTTTGGTACGATTGGCATCTTTGATCGCCTGTATCAAGAATTTGTAAATCTGATTTACATTTCCGTTTTCTATCAGCCGCTTCAGCCTCTTTTGCTGTTCTTTGTCAAATACAAGTTCAATATCACGTTGTGTATCTTCTGAAAGACGGTGTTTCTTCCCTGTTTCAATACGCAATCTGACCAGTCCCCAAAACACAAACAACAAAATAACCGATACAATACTGTAAAGTATCAACGCATTGTCAAAACCACTTTCTCTTCTCTTATGTACCTGTGCTATCTTTGAGAGGATCATTTCTGAGGCTTTTTGAATATGCGCAAGCGTTTTTTCCATCCTCCCAATCCACTGAACAGTTGTAATACCGTACGCTCCGTCAAGTGCTCCACGTCCAATACTCCTGCGTGCTTCCATAAGCAGATTTCTAGACTCATCATCAATGAATGTCCTAAGGTCAACAGCAAACGCTTCGTCAGGTATATACTTAAAATCCGGTATTGCATCTGTCTCCGCAAGGCGTTCCCACAGATCTTTCTCCTCTTTATACATAGGACGTTTCTGCAATAACAGATGATAGATTCCCGTATATTCAAGCAGTCTGTTTTCCCATAACTGCATCACATCTGAATATGCCGTAAGATAGGACTTCATCGTCTCATCCTTTTCAGCAAGAGACAAAAGATCAAAAATGTCTATCATCGGCTTGGCAACAGTTGAGTAGTATCGATGAAAAAGAATATCCATAGCATCTTTTCCAAGATCATCGATAACTCGCCGTGTCTGCTGTAATGCACTGTATGCTTGTTTAAAACGTCCTATAGGCCATTGAAATGAAGGGTCATTTTCTGATACCTTTAACAGTATCTGAAAATTGCGGTCAACTTGAGTACGGGAGCGTTGCATAGTAGCAAAATCGCGCTTTTTGTGTTGTGAGATATAAGCTGTACTGTCGACCCTCTCCTCTCCTATGCTATACAGCAATACCGACACTTTTTCAAGAAACAAAGGGATATGCTGTTGATACTTCGGATAGCTGGATGTATGATAGATTTGATAGGTTCTGGCAATACTGAACAGCATGAGCATTATAACAGCCAAAATCAGCAAATTCAGAACAAATGGCTTTTTGATCAGTCTCATCATGATCCTGCTCCTTATAACTTGCCATCATACAAAGAGAGAAAAGAGCAGCAGAATATGTTCACTGTAGAGAACAAAGGAAGGAGTACACTTCCATGTGCGGTCTGGCGATCTTTCACAGAGAAAGACCCATGACTTTCTGTCCTTGCTTCACAACAAGTTTAGCTTTTAACATTGATACTCGTCTCCATTATACACCGGCTAAAATTAAAACCATATCAAACACAAAATACACACACACTACACACCCCTCATGGTAGCATGAAACAAAAAAGGGTTTCCATGCGACCATTACTCTTAACACTTTTCTTTTTCTCTCTGCTTTCTTTGCTTGATGCCGGCAGTTTTGAACGCGACGGTGTCACAGTAAAAAGCAACGGAAAAACCTATACCGTCAAACGGATCATTCCCGAAATTTGCCAAAAAATCCCTATCAACAACCATATGCTCTGGACGGGGAACTACGCCAGCAAAGAGGTACCGGAGGCATGCAAGTCAACCTATGTACATACCAAAGGCAAACTGCTGCCTATGCATCTTGATGAAGATCTTGAGACCTACGGAGAGCTTGAAGTGCTTGCCACACTCAAGGAGATGCAGACCAATCCAAACCTCCTGCTTATCGACAGCCGCAATGAAGAGTGGTATGAGTACCGTACCATTCCCGGTGCAATCAATATGCCGTTTCGATACTTCAAATATCGTGACAACTACGAATTTCACTTTGAATATGCACTGAAACACCTTGGTGTCACAAAGGACAAAGAGGGAGAGTATGATTTCAGCAAAGCCAAAACACTGGTACTCTTCTGCAACGGACCGTGGTGCAGCCAGTCACCAAGTATGATCTATGCGCTGCTTGAGATTGGCTATCCGGCAGAAAAACTCAAATGGTACCGTGGTGGCATGCAGGATTGGCTGGGTGCGGGGATGACCTCCACCCGTGACTGATCAGACAGGCAGATACATAAACTGTGAAAGGAAGATGATCGTAAGTACAAAAGCAAAAGGCAACACATGACTTTTAAATACAAACGGCTGTATGCCAAAGTAAACCTGCAGTCCGCCTCTAAGCCCCAGCCAGATACCCAGAAAAGCTTTCAACCCAAGAAGGGTTTGAAACCATGTCAGTCCGTCTTTTGAGATAGGACCATACACCTGTGAGATCAGATAGAGTCCTGTCGCTACGGCAACCAGAAGACTGGGCGGTACCACCTTTCTGACATACTTCATGAACGACTCTCTGATCTTTGCGTGTTCTTCATCATTGAATGTACGTTTTATTTTGGTTAAGAAGAGGTTGTCGGTAATCAGAAATCCGCCGTAGATAAAGGCAGCAAAGAGGTGAATGGTCTTGATGATCACAAAGGTCATAGTGTGTCCTGTTTTTTGGATGGGATTATAGTAAAAATTTTTGCAGGCTGCCTTGATCCCTATCAATGGTGCAGCAGCTCCTGAGAAAAGAAGCTTTCAATCACCTCACGCATCTGCACAGGATCCTCGAGGCGGTTGATGGTATCTCTAAATGCCGATGCGCCCTGATAGCCCGCTTTTGAGTAGGCGTGCAGGTTTTTTCTAAACATGATTGCACCATACTTGTCATAGTAGGCAACCATCTGGTCGAAGTGCTCAAGGACAACCGCCTTGATGAGCGCACCGCTGACCTCATCCATCCCCTCTTTGATCTGTTGAAATATCCACGGTTTCCCTACCGCTGCACGTCCTATCATCACACCGTCTGCACCGGTATATTCCAACACCCATCTTGCCTTTTGCGGAGAGTCAATGTCACCGTTTGCGATAACTGGGATGGAGACTGCCGCTTTGATCTGGGCAATCGCATCATAATCTACTGCCGCCTTGTAGCGTCCTGCCCGTGTGCGTCCATGCACTGCAATGTAGTCCGCACCGCTTGCCTCTGCAATCTTCGCGATCTCGACATGGTTCTTTTCGTTGAATCCAAGCCGCATCTTGACACTGGTATAGGGCTTGTTGGAGTATTTTTTGATCGTTTCGATCACTCTACCCATCTGCGGCAGATCGGTCAGCAGTGAGCTGCCCTGAAGGTTGTTGACCACCTTTGGCGCAGGACAGCCGCAGTTAAGGTCTATGGCAGTGATCCCTTCTTTTTCATTGATAATCTCCACCGCTTTGCGGATGACCCCAAGGTCACTTCCTGCAATCTGTATGCTGTAAGGGTCTTCTGAAGGGGATTTTTCAAGCATTTTGTAGGTTTTTTTGCTGTTGTGCACCAGTGCGTTGGAGCTGATCATCTCAGAGACGGTCAGGTCGACACCGAACTTCTTGACAACAGAACGGAAAGGAAGGTCGGTAAAGCCCGCAAGCGGGGCCAGTGCGTAGAGAGGTTTGGAAAAATCCAGTTGTGTCATTGCTGCTTAAACGTTTTTGCAGATCGATTCAGCATCGATCAGATCTTCGAGCTTGAATCCTTTGTTCTGCTTTTTCAGTTCGTAGAGTGCTCTA
>JALTYW010000198.1 GCA_027046415.1 Sulfurovum sp. | reverse complement strand
TATAAACCGGTTTCTCTTTAAAATCTTTAACCGACTCTGTCTCTGACACCGAGGCAATATCCTTTGCAAGCATCGACTTCATACTTCCTGGTACCTGACTTCTGGTGGGAAGGTATACTTCGTTTGCAAACACAATCTCTTTAAAAACGCGGCCAAGTCCTTTGCTTTTAAAGTCTTTCATCACTGTTTTTGTATCGTACCCTATTGTATCCCCTACTTTTACCGGTGCTTTGGCAATGGCAACCCAGCGTTCTGTTCCGTTCTGATCTACCTTCAGATAGTCATACCCCATCACTTCTTTCTTCTCAAGCACTTTTCCATAAAAGATTTTTGTCTGGTTTTTTTCTATCGCTGTACTGTTGGTTTCCGGCATATTTGCAAACAACATACTGCTTCCTAAAAGTGCTGCGACAATCATATGTTTCATTCTGTTATTCTCCTCTGTTGTATATTTAGTGTGTGTATTATAACTCATCGACTTTAATAATTGTGTTTTATAGTAAAAAATAAGTTTGATATTAACCTTTACTATGTAAGATAAGCCACAACACTAACAATATACATCAGGGAGTATCATCATGAAACGAATGGTATTGATCGGACTCTGCGGCTTTTCACTGCTGCATGCAGAGCTTTTTACAGAATACTTCAAAAACGGGATAGTCAAATCACGGATAGAGTACAAAGACGGCACACGCACCAAAACTACCGAAGGCATCAAAAACGGATGGGAAAAGATCTACTACAATACTGGAGAACTCGCTTACAGTGTCCGATACGTTGAGGGCAAACGGGAAGGCGAAATGCGCTGGTACGACAGAGAAGGACACCTCTTGGAACTGCTCTACTACCAGCACGGACAGCGCCACGGTATCAATCAGCTCTTCTATGCAGACGGCAAACTCCGTGCAGAAGTCAACTATCTGTTTGACAAAAAAGAGGGCCCCTACAAGGAGTACTACAGCACAGGTGAACTTGCACTTGAGGTCAACTACAAAGGTGACCGCAAAGAGGGTATACAAAAGGAGTATTACCGTAACGGGAAAATCTCCTCAACAGTTCGTTATGTCAACGGCTACAGAGAAGGGGAACAGAAATGGTATGACCAGAACGGTACAATCATCAAAACAGAAACATTCAAAATGGACAGACCTGTAGCATTTATGAAAAAGCTCAAAGAGAAAAAGCCTGATGCGACCGAAATACTCCTTAAACACCTCGATTTCAATCCAAAACACCATATAGCACAGTAAAAAAGGAGAATCCAATGAAACAGATTATTTCAGCAACAATTGTACTCACTGCCATCATCTCTCTACCAGCTTCTGTATGTGCTGCTGACGAACCTCCATGCAGACACCCACAAGAGCATATTGTCAAAGACAAAGCCGTCAAATCAACTTACAAAAACTGTAAACGAAACGGTATGACATGGTGGTACAATGACAAAGGCGGCATCAAATCGAAAGTGAACTTTACAGACGGCAAAGAAGAAGGTCTCTACACCTCATACCATGATAACGGTAAAATCAAACTGACGGTCAACTACAAAAACGGACAAAAAGACGGTATCCAGAAAGTCTACTACGACAATGGACAGCTTGGGAGCAAAGTGAAATATGTGAACGGTCGAAGAGAAGGCTTAATGACAGAGTGGGCATACTCAGGCTACAAATATTCAGAAGTTCTGTATAAACACAACTACAAAGTCGGACTGAAAAAGTACTACGACAAAAACGGTAAAGTGATCATGACCGAAGAGTACAAAATGGACAGAAACCCTGTCATGGTAAAGTATCTTAAAGACAAGAGAAAAGAGGTTGATGTAGATCTTGCAAAATATGGTCTTTTACCTCCCAAACCTTGATTCCAATCCCCTCTAAGTCTACCTGTATAGTAGGCTTTAAGGGCTTTTCCCCTCAATTATTCTCTTCTGTTATTTTAAATATTATCACACAATATAAATCACTTTCTCTTATGAGTCAAAATAAAAAAATTTACTTTCATCCATTTTTCCATTATCATCTACATAATGACTCATCAAATCAAAAAACAAAGGATCATTCTTATCAATAATAA
Source organism: Sulfurovum sp. (assembly GCA_027046415.1). GTDB lineage: Bacteria > Campylobacterota > Campylobacteria > Campylobacterales > Sulfurovaceae > Sulfurovum. Next base: position 29 of record JALTYW010000198.1, on the reverse strand, counting down.
ACTTATGATCCAATACATTATCAAGCCAT
>JALTYW010000197.1 GCA_027046415.1 Sulfurovum sp. | reverse complement strand
TCTCTATTTCGTAACGCAAAAATGCCACCTTGTCAGCCATCTCCTTCTCGCTCTGGCGGATGGATTCAAGCTGTGCAAGCTTCTGACGGTAGGTTCCGTAGCGTTTTTGATACTCTTTTCGCAGCTTTTTAAAGCTTTTCTCTTTTGCTTCAAGCGCACGGTCAATCAGCCCTAACAGGGTTTCTGAGTCAAGTCCCCGCTGGTCACGCACCGAAAGGTAGCGTACATACGGAGCAAACAGATCAGCAAGCATCTTGCGTGAAATGCTCTGCCCGTCAATAAAGTAACGCAGTTTCTCTTTTTTGAGACTCTTGATACAGAGGGTCTCTTCCAATTCGTATGCCTCATGTGTCAGTTTAGCCGGTCTTTTGAGATTGAGTTCACACAGCGCAGCTGCACTTTTAGCAGGATAGCCAAAACTCGAAAGGATCGCCGAGATCAATACCGATTTTCCCGCACCGCTTGGACCGGAAAAGACAACCAGTCCAGACTCAAGCGGCAGCTCTGCCTCCTTGAAAGTTACCAGATCCCGTACATAGAGCCGCTCTACCAATTGCGATCTCCCCAGTGCAGTTTTTCACGCAACACAGAGAAGTAGTTGTGCTCTTTGCGGTGAATGAGTGTCGCACCGATCTTTGCACCGCCGATATAGAGCACATCCCCCTCTTCCAACTCGTAAACCTCCTGCCCGTCTATGGAAGCAATAGCACGGTATTTCTCGGCATCGAGTTCAATGCTGAAATCCGCCGGTACCACCAGAGGACGCTGGTTGGCAAGCGAGTGTGCCAGTACCGGAGTGATGATAAACGCCTGTGTCAGCGGATAAAGAATGGGACCGCCGGCAGAGAGGTTATAGGCAGTCGATCCTGTCGGTGTAGAGATGATCAGTCCGTCTCCAGTGTAGGAGTTGAATCGTTCTCCGTCGATGGAAGCGTTGACCTTCACCATTTTGGAAGGCTCAGGAGAAGTAATAACCACATCGTTAAAGGCGATAAAGCTGATCTTTGTACCGCTTTTTTTCTGAATGTATCCCTCTATCATCATACGGTCATCGATGCGGTACTCCCCGACAAGCAGACGATCCAAAAAGGTATCGACATCCTCTATGGTGATATCTGCCAGAAATCCAAGGTTCCCTGCATTGATGCCTACAACCGGCTTGTGAAATCCGTAACTGCGGCGCACCAGTGACAACAGTGTACCGTCTCCACCTAACGATACAAGAAAATCTGCCGCTTCGCACATCTTGTCAAAGGGGGTTCCCTCCACACCGATCATACGTGCGGACTTCTCCCCTATCATCACCTCAATCTCTTTTTGCTCAAACTGCTTCCTGATACGTTCAAAAAGCGGTCTGATCTCGGGAGCATCGGGTTTGAGGACAAATCCGGCTCTCTTTGCCTGTAGCAACTGTTTCAATACGTCACTCCGTTTTTTTGATATATAAGCGTAACATAATGTTGCTTTTGACGGTTGAAAAAATGTCAAATTGTCAATTTTTTTCATACAACGCCTCTCAAAACACCCTTTGGAGAATCCTAAACAACTTTTGGATATAATCGCGAAACTTATTTAACTACGAGGATTGCACGTGAGAACACACTATTGTGCCGACATTAACGAAAACCATATCGGTGAAGAGGTCACCGTAGCCGGTTGGGTTTCCAGCCGCAGAGACCACGGAGGGGTGATCTTCATCGACCTGCGTGACAAAGACGAGGTCGTCCAGCTTGTCTGTGACCCTGCCGACAATGCAGATGCCCATAAAAAAGCCGAAGAGGTACGAGACCAGTTCGTCCTCATTGCAACTGGTAAAGTCAGAGCCAGAGGCGAAGGGCTCGAAAACCCCAACCTCAAGACAGGTAAGGTTGAGATCGTTGTCGACAACCTTGTTATCGAGAACCGCTCCAAGCCGATGCCTTTCGATCTGGGTGACGAGAAGGTCAACGAAGAAATCCGCCTGAAGTACCGCTACCTCGAACTGCGAAGCCAAAAGTCCTACGACATCTTCAAACTGCGCTCCAAAGCGACCATCGCGGCGCGTAACAGCCTTGACGAGCTTGGTTTCCTTGAAGTAGAGACACCGGTACTGACCAAATCCACCCCTGAAGGTGCACG
>JALTYW010000196.1 GCA_027046415.1 Sulfurovum sp. | reverse complement strand
ACAAAGAGGACAGGCTCACCGCACTCTCTCAAACACTCAAAAACAAAGAGTCCATCCTCGAAGCGCTGCACAGAGACCTGAACGAGAACAAAGCACGCCTCGATGCAACACAGAATCAGCTGCAGGAAAAGATGCAGACCCTCAAACTCAAAGAGGATGAGATACGCAAGCTAAACCGTATGCTCGCTCAGGCAAATACCCAAAAAGATGTACTGAGCAAGAAGATCGTGCTGGTACAGAATCTGCTAAATGATACCAACAGTACATTGGCAGATACGCGTAAACAACTGAAAGCATATGAGGGAAAGGTCGTAGTGCTCTCCAACAAGCTGACTGAGCGTGACGCAACCATCAAAGCCAACGATGCAAAGATGCTGCAGCTGCTCAATGCACTCGATGAGAAGCAGACAAAGTACGATACGCTTATTGCCAAGCTTCAGCAGCAAAAGGCGAAGATCAAAGCGTTAACGGGCATCAGACTCAAGGTTATCGCCGCACTCAAAGAGGCACTTGGGGAGAAAGTACGCATAGACAAGAAAAGCGGCTCACTCAAACTGGCATCCAATGTCCTGTTTGACAAAGGAAGTGCAGTGCTTAAAGAGAGTGCAAAGGGTGAGCTCAAACGTGCCTTTGAAGAGTACATCGGTACACTGGTGACCAACCCTGCCATCAAACCTTACTTAGACAAGATCATCATTGAGGGCCATACCGACAGTGACGGCGGCTATCTCTACAACCTCGACCTCTCCCAGAAGCGCGCCTATGCGGTCATGCACTACCTGCTGACGCTTGACATCGCCAAAAAGTACAACCTCCAACCACTGCTGGTCGCTTCCGGACGTGCCTATCTTGACCCTGTACTTGTTAACGGCGTAGAAGACAAAGAGGCTTCAAGACGCATTGAGATCAAGTTCAGGCTCAGAAACGAAGATGCGATGCATGAGATAGAGAAGGTGCTCGATGCGGAGTGATTTTAAACCCAAACATCTTCAACGGGCAAAAGAGACCCTTTCGAGGCAGTTGGAGACGGTAACGTCTACGCTGCATAAGTTGGATGACAGAAAGGAAAAGGAACAGAATAAAAACGTTGGTTCAGCTTTTTCCCGACTGATACAGGTTATGAAAAAAGTATTTCAATTATGATAAAAGGTTTCTTTTTATGAAAAAACTTCTGCCCTTTCTGCTTCTCGTACAATTCCTCTTTGCCGCTGAATTTGCCAAAACACTCCCTGTCGAGAGCAAACAGCTCATTGACTCCTTTTCCTGTTTTTCCAAAGAGGATAAAACATTGCTTACAGCGTACCTGTTGGCATTGCAGTACCGTATAGACCATGTGGACAAACGAGAAGCCCTTGTTAAAACGGAACTTGATTACTGGCGTTTGTGGCATATTGTTAGTGATATTGAAAGTGAGTGTAAACTCTACTACAGGTTTGATGATATTTTGGAAGAGACACTTGTCCAAACTGAAGAGGCACGCAGACGATTGAAAAAATTGCGCAGGGTAGAGGGGAGCATCAATGTGGATGGAGCTTCGGAATCTTCTGCGAGAATGAGAAAGTATGATGCCATACTGCGCAAGATCATTCTGCTTGATCCGCCAAAATACAGGCTGCTTCCCAAAAATGCCGATATGCCGGACTATAATCTGACGACATTGAAAAGATACCCGCCAAATATGGTTCCCAAAAATATATTTGATCAAATAGAGCATATGAAAGTGACACCTTTGCAAAAAGATATGCTCCTGCGTGAAGCATACTTGAGAGAAGAGATGCTGCGCAACTATGACAAGCCTGAAAAGCGCAAAAAAATGAAACAGGAGATGCTCTATCTTGAAGCGTGTCAAAAGCAGGAGAACCTCTATGTAAACGGAGAGTTCTACCATAACTTCAAGAGAAAACTGGTACATAGGATTGTTTCCATCCAATATTATGGGCTAAAACATGAATTTTTGCCAAAAGAGATAGAGTCTTACTGTGAAAACAATATTACCAAAATGCACCTAGATCCATTTGTACCCAAGGTTGAGAAAAAAAAGAAAACCAAAGAAGAAAAAAAACTGCACGTAAAACTTGCCAATCTTTCAGCATTTTTAAAGCGGTACGAGAAAGATCCCCAAAAGAAAAAGTATGCAGAGCAGTATCTATCTTTGATGAAAAGCCAACTACAAAAACGATCGGCACCTACACCGAATTTGGCCGCTTTGAAGTTGTTGCGTTTGGAAGAGTGTCTTGTGCATGGCAACGAGAAAGAAGCATTTGCTCTTATCATGTCGCGTGTTAAAGATTTTCGTATCGAGGGGATCAAAGAGACTTTTTACAGTAATATCTTCAATGCACAGATGTGGTGGAAAATGACCATTAAGATGAAGATGGATGAAGAGGGCGCAACCCCTGAACTAAAGCTCTTTTTTGATTGTAACCAGACACTTCTCATGCCTGGAAAATCTATGCATAAGCAGCATTCCATGAAACCTGCATCACGTTTTACTGCATATGATATGAGAAATGCGATCAGCCAAAAAGATGAAATCCTCAAATATTATGCAAAGGTGTTTGAAAACAGACCGACACCATATCTCAATAACCAACGTGCTGTAGCTAAGGGTATTGTTGCAAAAAAATGGATAGACGCAAACGGAACCATCAAGGCACCAATGGGTGAGCGTGTGTTGATATCGGGTATGCCTCAAGGCGGGATCAAACTGACCTATATGGGTATTCCAAAAGGTAAGCTTTGTACAGACTTTATCCAACTCAATAAAAATGATTTCATCTTTTTCAATAACAAAACCTATGAAGGTATCGACTATATCATGGTTAACAATGACAAACTAAAGCTTAACCATTACATCTATAAGCAGGCACAGAGGGTATGCAAGAAGCAGGAGAAAAATACCATTAGTTTCGTACGTGAGTCGATGATTGTAAAACGTAAGTATAGACAAACGTCACTCGACAGTGCCTATGGACGCGTGGATGCTGTCAATACGATTGATGTACTGCACTACAATCCGTATAGTGCCGCCTATATACAAGGAAAGAGCAACTTTGCCATAAGCGGTAACAGTGCAAAACTCTATGATGCCAAGCTTCAGACAGTAGTACAGAAACTGCCGGCTAAATTAGAGAACAGTTTTTATGCAGCACTGTCACCTGATGGCAGATATATGGCTATTGGAAGGTATGGATCGACGATCTATATTTGGGATATGCAGCAAAGCAGGATCATTAAGACGATCAAAAAGAAGATTGGTGGAGTTAAACTGTTTTTGCCTGATAATAAAACGCTTGTGACGATAGACAAAGTAATCCATTTTATAGATATTGAAAGTGGGGAGATAACAGCCACACTCAAACCAAAGTTTATACCTGTATCACAAAAATATAACTTTACAAGCATAAGTGCACTAACCGTATCTCCTGATGGGAAAATGCTTTATATAGGCAGTAATAAAGGGGACATAGAAAGGTGGAAAATTAACAGATCACTGTTTGGCTCTGATGTTACTATATCTTATGTGGACAGTCTAAAAGATAGCGGTATACGCAAAGTAGGGGCATTGGCATTTGACAAAGAGAATCAAAATATTTTGATTATTGCCTCTCAAAATCGTAAAGTTAACTTCATGGATATAAAAACCGGGAAAGTCGTAAAAACCTATGATGCCGATGTCTATATGGGAGCGAAGTATGTTACGATCAGCAAAGATCATAAGTATATGCTGGTTACAGGTGAACAGGGTGCTTTTTTGTGGAAGTTGGATCAAACTGAGCAGTACGATATCATTAACGGTGATAAAATTGTCGGCGGGATGTTTTTAGATGACTCCGATAAGTTTGTCTTGATGGCAAGAGAAGTGAAGGTTTGGCAGATCAAGTAGGTATTATTCTTTTACTTTCTCCTTCTGATACTCCCGAAACGACTTCAACGCAGCAAGGTGTTCTTTGTAGGTCTTGCTGAAGGAGTGTTTGCCTGTTGGGGTGAGCATGAAGAAGAGATAATCGTTTTTTGCCGGAAACATTGCCGCTCTGAGTGCCTCCATGGAGACTGTACCAAGCGGTGCAGGGGGAAGACCTTTGTATTTGTAGGTGTTGTAAAGGCTTGTATCGCATTTGATCCGCTCCGGGGTGACGATGCAGTGGGAGTAGCTGCCGTAGTTGAGGGTGCTGTCCATCTGCAGTTTCATCTTTTTGTGCAGACGGTTGTAGATGACCGATGCGATCATCGGCATCTCTTTGACATCGTTGGTCTCTTTTTGGATGATGGAAGCGATGGTGACAAGGCTCTTTAGCATCCCATCATCCAGCCCATAGCAGTAAAACTGTCTCTTGAAGCTTTCAAGCTTTCGCTGTGAGTGGAGAAAGAGGTAGTCTATCACTGCTTGTGCGTCAGCATCTCTGGCGATTAGGTATTTCCCGGCAAAGATATCACCCTCCAACAGATGCTGTTCTTGGCTGTAGTATTGTTTGAGTTTTGGAAGGTCACGTTTGGTATCGTGCGCCAGACGGGAGAGCATCTCCTCTGTGGTCTCTCCGGCGAAGACCTTTACCCACATGGTTTTGGCACGTTGGTCGGCAAGATGATGAAAAAAGGCGTATCTGCCGCTTTGGGTATGGGTGATGGTGTACCATCCCTTTTTGGGAAGGTTGTTTTCAGAGAGTAACAGCGTGTCAAAATCGGTAATGTTATAGCCGTACCTACGGAGCGTATCGAGTACGGCAGTACGGTTACAGTCTGGAAAGTAGATGCTTTTGCCCTCTTTGCCGATGGGGATGAAAAAGTTGTAGAAAAGAAGCAGGGCAGAGAGGGCGATAAGCAGTTCCAGAAAATATACGAAGTAGCGATAGTTTCTGGACAGCTTCCTCCTCATCTACTCTTCCAGAAAATCTTTTTCCCAGAAGAAGTCGATCCACTCTGTCGCTTCGTGCAGCCAGTAATCGGGTTCGATCACTGTGTTTTTCTTGCAGTAGAGTGTCGCACTTTTGAATTGGGTATCCGGGTAACGCTCCTGCAGGACACGAAGCACAGCAACAAGTGTCTGACCGGAATCGACGATATCATCAAGGATCAGCACCTTTTTGGCTCCGTCAAGCTCGGGAAGGTTCATCAGTTTTGGATGAGAACGTTTGACTTCTCCGTCGTAGAGAATGGAGTTGATACTGAAAAGGTTCCGGTTATCCGTTGCCTGCGCAAAGGCATGTGCCAGTGTCAGCCCGCCTCTTGCAATGCCAAGCAGCGCATCCGGTTTGAAATCGGAAGTTTTTTTAACCAGTGTTTTTACATCTTTTACAAATGTATTGTAGTCATAATAGTGTGCCATCACCAACTCCTTTTATGCGTCACTTTCAGGGACGTAACAGTACTCTTCCAAACCCTCTATGAATACCATCAGCAGCGCATTGGAACAGGGCTTGAAGTTCTTGTGCTCCTCTTTTCTAAAGAGTGACTTGAGCTCCTGTTTGCTGAGCATCACATCTGCAAGGTTGAAGATAAGTTCTGTTTCGGGCTCTTTCAATTCCAATGCTACCCGAAGTTTTTTTAAAATGAGGTTGTTTGTTAGCGGTACGGCATCATCTTCATTCGCCTTTTTGGGACTTGGCCCGCGTTTGAGTATGATCAGTCCGTCAAGAAAAACCCCAAGTTCCTCATAGCTGCAGAGGTGAAACCCTTTGTCCTGTCTGCGTTTGAGCAGTGCCTCAAGGTGTTCCTGCTCCATGGGATATTCTGCAAGTTCATAGGCTTTAAGCATCTCATCGAGTGAGAGACCAAGTGCCTGCTGGAGACGGTAGAGGATCTCATTTGTATCGATAGGCATCTATGTTACTTCTCCGTTTGGCATTGTGTCGCTTCAATATCGGTAGTGAAGCCGATCTCCACGTCTGCCCATGTCTTTCCTTTGTGCAGTTCATAACACGCCTTTGTCAAACCGGAGAGCGCATCGAGGGCAGCGAACTTGGCAAGGTCGATACTCCCATGCGCTTCAAATGTGCCATCTGCATAGCGGTACTGCATTAGGGTGGGGACAGATTTCCCGTTCATGTCGATCATGACAGTCAGTTTCCCGGTGTAGGGCTTGCCTTTGGTATGGGCATCCGCCTTTATGTCTGTGATCTTCCCGGTAATGTGCATATTGCTTAGCTGAGAGAAGAAGAATTTGACAAGCTTGGCATCACGAGGGGCATTGCCGGAGTTGACCGAGTGGGTATCTATGTCTACAGCAGCACCAACCAGCAGAGCACGAAAGTTCTTTCCTTCTTTGGCTGGGGAAGTGTAGTCAACCTGTGTAAACTTTCCGCCTACACCGATTTTCTTAGGTGTTTTGAACGCTTTCCATGTGACATCGACTTTGTTGGATTGAACCAGCACGCAGCCGGTCTTTGCGTAAGTCAGTGATCCGAGAACCAAAAGGGAGAGAAAGAGTTTGTTCATGAGATATCCTTTGTGCTGTATTACTTTTTGGCTGCCGCTTCGGCAAGTTCTTTCATAGCGACATGCACCTTCTGAATGATACCTAAACATGCTTTGTCTTTGATGTTGTGTTTGAGTGTCCAGTACTCCGGATTGGTGTAGGAGATGGTGGTATCTCCCTCATAGTCAGTCGTAAAGAGCATCTTCAGCGGCAGATCCATCCCGATGGAAGGGTTGCACTGCATCAGTTTTGTACCCGCTTTCAGGTTGCCAAAGAGTATAACTGTCTCAGGCTTGAGTTCCATACCAACCTTTTTTGCATTTGCCGCATGGTCTATGGTGGCAAAGTGGGTCAAGTGCTTTGCCTCAAGGATCTTCAGAAACTTGGCAACGGCAGTGGGGACATCATTTTGAGAAGGTACACTCTCTAAAAAAGCACCTTTTTTGTTGTCACATCCTGTCATAGCCAGCAGAGCAGCGCCAATCAGCAGCATTTTTTTCATGATAGACTCCTCTATACGTTAAATCTGAAGTGCATGACATCGCCATCTTGCACAATGTACTCTTTCCCTTCAAGACGCATTTTGCCTGCCTCTTTGGCTCCCTGTTCACCGCCACAGGCAATGAAATCTTCGTAGCTGATCACTTCAGCACGGATAAAGCCTTTTTCAAAGTCGTTGTGGATGACCGCAGCAGCTTTGGGTGCGGTAGTGCCCTGTTTGATGGTCCAGGAACGTACCTCCTTGACACCGGCAGTGAAGTAGCTCATAAGTCCAAGCTTTTCAAATCCTTTGCGGATGATCTGATCGAGTCCGGACTCATTGACACCAAGTGATTCGAGCATTTCCATCTTCTCTTCATCATCAAACTCTACCATCTCCTCTTCGACTTTGGCGCAGAGCTTGATCACTTCACGGTTACGCTCGGCTGCGTAGGCTTTGAGTGCCTGAACATATTCGTTGTCTTCGGCAAGCCCGTCCTCATCGACATTGGCACCGTACATGATCTCTTTGTTGCTCAGCAGCCTCAGATCTCGAAGCAGGGTGATGAATCCTTCATTCTCTCTGTCCGGAAAAGTAGAAGCAGGCTGTTCACTCTCAAGATGCGCTAACAGTGCCTGTGCAACCGGCAGTTGCAGTTTCGCATCTCTGTCGTTGCCTTTCGCCTTTTTCTGTAGGGTTGTAATACGCTTTTCAAGCGCATCCATATCGGCAAGCAGCAGTTCTGTCTCGATGATCTCAATGTCACGTACCGGGTTTATGCTGCCCTCAACGTGGGTGATGTTCTCATCTTCAAAACATCTGACGATCTGCAAAATCACCTCAGTCTCACGGATGTTGCTGAGGAATTTGTTGCCCAGTCCTTCACCTTTGCTTGCCCCTTTGACCAGCCCCGCAATGTCCACAAAGTCAAGTGTAGAGTGCTGAATACGCTCAGGGTTGACGATCTTTGCCAGCTCCTCCAGACGCGTATCGGGTACCGGTACGACCGCTTTGTTGGGTTCGATGGTACAGAAAGGGTAGTTTGCGCTCTCTGCGTTCTGTGCTTTTGTCAATGCGTTAAATGTGGTCGATTTGCCGACATTCGGCAGTCCAACGAGTCCTATGCCAAGTCCCATGATAATCCTTCATACGTAATTGCGTGATTTTATCCAAATCTTCGTGAAAAGGGGGTTAGAATCGTGTATAATGGTATCAAAAACAATTTGGAATTTTTATGGAACATACACTGAGCATCCTTATCTTTACGATTGCCATCGCCACTGTACTCAACGTACTCTTCAAACGTTTTGAGATTCCTACAGTCATAGGATACGTCACAGCAGGATTTATTATCTCATCCATCTTTCATTTTGCAGAAGAGTCAAAAACATTTCTGATGCATCTGGCGGAGTTTGGCATTGTCTTTCTCATGTTTACCATTGGTCTTGAGTTTTCGGTAGCACATCTTAAAAGCATGAAAAAGGAGGTATTCCTCTTTGGCGGTCTACAGGTGATGCTTTCGGGTATGCTCTTTACCGCCATTGCCTATTTCGCTTTTGAACAGCATATCCGTGCCGCTATTGTCATAGGCTTTGCGTTGGCACTCTCATCGACGGCAATCGTATTGAAAATACTCAACGAGAACAATGAGATTCACTCAGGATACGGCAGGCTCTCTCTGGGGATTTTGCTCTTTCAGGACCTTGCTGTCATTCCGCTGCTGCTGATGGTCTCTTTTTTCAGCTCCGAGACAGCTTCGGTAGGTACCATGCTTTTACGCACGTTTGGCGGTGCTGTCGTTATCTTCATTGTTATGTATATACTGGGAAAATATCTCATAGAGCGCTTTTTTGACTGGATCGTTTCGAGTGAATCTGAAGAGATATTTCTCATTGCTGTACTGCTGGGAGTGCTGAGTGCTTCTGTCTTTGCAGAGAGTGTCGGGTTTACCTATTCACTGGGGGCATTCCTTGCGGGGATGATCCTTTCAGAGACAAAATACCGCTACCGCATTGAAGCAGACCTCATTCCTTTCCGTGACATACTCCTTGGCGTCTTTTTTGTCACCATCGGTATGCTTATAGATTGGCATTCGCTGGTACACTATATGCACTACATCATTGCCCTGCTTGTAGCGATCATGCTGCTGAAGGCACTGGTGATCTACGCTGTTTTGCGTACATGGACACAAAAGCGTACCGCTGTCAAAACTGCGCTGGCACTTTTTCAAGTAGGGGAGTTCGCTTTGGCTGTTTTTGCGCTTGCGAGAGCGAAAAATATCATCTCTCCTGAGGTCAATCAGGTACTCATTGTCACTGTGGTCTTTTCGATGATCGTTACGCCCTTTGTGCTTAGAAATATTAAGCGTTTGACAAATAGATTTATGCAGGAACCCGAAAGCCTGCGTGAACGTGCGATGGTGGGTGCGAGCTTTTCCAACCATGTCATTGTCTGTGGATACGGTCCGGTTGGGGAACGTGTTGTTGAAACACTCAGAAGACATCATCTGCTCTATGTAATCCTTGAGCATGATGTCAAGATTGTAGACAGTGTGCTTGCCAAGGGGGAAGAGTCCATTTTCCTTGCCAATGCTGCCCAGAAAATGGTACTCTCACACTTCAATGTAGAAAACTCTGCCGCTGTGGTCGTCACGGTGGAGAATGAACTGCAAAGACGGCTTATTTGCGAAAATATCGCATCCTTTGGCAAACAGATCAAAAGTGTGGTCAAGGTCAATAATGCTCAGGAGGAGCAGACCTATAAAGAGATGGGTATCTCCTCTGTCATCAATGCACGAGATACGATTGCAGATATGCTTTCACGGGAGGTGTTGGTTTGCCACATCACGGATGATGATGCGGCACTAAATGAGCTATAGTGCGCTAAGCTCCTCTTCCGGCAGTGCAATAATCCTTCTCTCCATAATATTAATCTCTTCCACCAATTCTTTGGAAACCTTTTCCATATCGTCGAAATACTCTTTTGCAAGTTTGGATGCCTCTTCTGTGATCTTTTTCTTTTTTCCAAAAAGTTTGCTGAAAAATCCCTGTGGTTCCATATCATAATAGATTTTGTAAATGTTCAGATAGATGTCGTGCAGATCGAAATGCAGTTTTTCAATTTTTGAGAGACACTCGATAGAGTTGTTTCTCAGTCCGTTGAGCTTTTGGGCATCGGAGTAGAACCATTGTCCAAAACGGCACTGTGTAGAGTTGACTGGTATTGCATCCTCATCGATTTTAAATCCGGAGATAAGCATTTTTGCTCTCTGAACCCAGTTTATGTGTGCAGCTTTTGCAGCTCTAAGTTGTTCAAGTATAACACTCTTTTCCATAGTTATGCTCCATTGTAGGTATATTG
>JALTYW010000195.1 GCA_027046415.1 Sulfurovum sp. | reverse complement strand
CTGTTGCCGCATCAATGATCGCATCAGTTGCTTTCGCGTCTTCGGATTATGACAAGAAACCACCGTTTTCTTTGGATAATCTGGAAAAAGTGAAAGTCAAAGGTAAGGAAGCTTACCAGCCAAAGAACGATTACAACATCTTCATCAACTACGAACTCGGTATGCACTGTGTCGGTTTCGAGATGAGCTACTGTTGTGTGATCCCACCTTACAACTCCATTCAGGCGCAGGCAATCCAGTCCGGTAAAGACGGGAAAATGCCAAAACTGCTCTCTCCTGAAGACAAAGTCAAACTCTACTACAACACAAGAGACAACTCTTATTCAGAAGGGAACAAGATGAAGTACTGGTCTGTTCCAAAAGATGTCGATGGGGACGGACACTTCGACAGCCCGGGTGACAACGTAGCCAACTATGTCTGGGGGCATCTCTTTATCTATAAAGATCTCGAAGGCACAATCCCTCAGGGAGCCACAGACAAAGACAGACTGCGCATCGGACATCAAATCAAAGTCAAGATCGATGCAGGGCCATCTGGCAAACCTATGTCAGGCGGATATTTGGAGTATGCAGGTAAAGATGGTGGGAACGTCGTTATGACAGACACACTTGTACCACCTGTCAAGAACGTTAAACTTGTTCTGACAGCATCACACATCTGGGATGCGCTGGGTCTTCCACTGACAGCATTCAATGACTCCACCAGAAAAGGTACGATCAGATCGGTCACACAAAAAGACTTCCAGCCATTCCAGTACTCTCAGGTTGAGCTGCATAACAATGCTGGAGATGCAATCACAGACAAAAACGGAAAACCATACAGATACTTCGGCACCAACCCAGTCGACATTCCAAACTGTTACGCTTGTCACTCCAGAAACGGTAAAGCAGCACAAATGGCAAGAGATGAGGGTCTGAAACAGTCTGATCAGGAATATGCATACTGGAAAAGCTATCCGGATGAGAGTGAATATATGGCAAGACTCTCCGAAGCTTCCATCAACATCCTTGCACTGCACGATGCACACCATGGCACCAAATTCCTGAGCGACTATAGACATGATGCCCCAGGCAACCGTCTTGGAAAAGTCGGAGAAGTCAACTGTGCAGACTGTCATGGTGACAACGTATCAGGTAACCTTCAGGAGCCAAGACCGGTTGCTACAGGGTACAAAGCGGTTAAGGCAAAACCACTTACTGAAGCGATTCACGGATTCCACCTTGGTATGGTACCTATGCCTGACGGTGCGGGAAGAACACAGTCTTGTCAGTCTTGTCACCCAACACACTTCCAGAATCCTAACATGAATGATGACACCAACCCGTTCCGTGTAACAGACAGATACGGTGAAGGTAGATTCTCCAAAGGAGATATCAGAAAATCAGGTGGTGGATGTTATGTCAGACGTGATGCACACTCCAACCCAAATGCAAAACCACCATTCTTCCTGAATGCTTATGGTAAATGGCAGCTTGAAAATGTCTCTATGCGAGATGAGCATGGCAAGAAAACAAAAGAGCTGAGAGGTCTCTACTGTACCAACTGTCACACCAAAGTAGCGCAGGCAATGTACAGATATGACGACATCAAACATGACTCCAAGCAGACAGGTAAAACACTTAGAAACAAATCTCTCAAAGAGATCGTTAAAGTGGTTGCAGGCGGAAGCATGAAGAAGTTTGCATCTTTGGCTGATCCAAAAACAACCGGAAACAACGAAGTTCTTAAGTACTATACTGAGCATAAGTCTGCGACACTGGTTAAAAATGTCGGGAAGAAAGGTAAACTTGACCTCAAGCCTTGGAACCATCCAAAAGGCGGAGCGGTACCATACAAAGCAGCTTCTGCAGGTAACGACTGGTGGCTGGCAGCTTCTGAGCCTCACTGTGCAGATTGTCACCTTGCACCATTTGTTGAGCAGAACACAGGCGGGAAATACTTCCCAATCGACCAGCCTAACAAGTATTCACTCTTTAGATACTCCAAGGCGCACGGAAGCATCGCATGTCAGACATGTCACGAGTCGGCACACGGTCTCTACTCTACCAGATTTGATGGTAAAGAGAGAACAGTTGACGTAACAACACATGAGCAGGCACTCCAGTACTCTCCAGACGGCAAGTACGCAGGACCAGTTACATGTGCGGCATGTCACACAGTCAACAAACATGGTGTACCTGTACAGCTTGAAGGTACCAAATATGCCAATGACTACTGGGCATCTGTCACTCTCGCTCACTTCATGAGAGAAGGTGATCAGAAACTCTCTGTCAAAAAGCTTGTAGCGAAATATCCGTACAAAGCTTCGGCAAAAGTGGTAAAAGACGGCTGGAAGTAATCCTTCCCCGTCGATCCCCTGCATCCCGTTTCAAGCCGGGATGCACCTTCTCTTTCTACGAAAAAAATCCTATAAACTTTTCCATACATTCCATAGGGTATAATATTTCAAAAATATCCGGAGAGCTGCCTTATTATGAACGATCACAACCTAGATGACCTTATTATCGATACAGATACACCAAAACAGAGTAAAGCAAAAGGGTTTTTGACCATTATCGCTCTACTGATCGTCGTTCTTATCGTTGCGATCATACTCACAAAAATCATACTCAAAGAGCCTGATATGCAAAATCCCGAACTTGCGGACAGCAATACAGAGATCATCAGCCCGGAACTGACACTCCAAAATGCATCTGAAACAGAAGATGAACAAGACTCGGCACTTTCCGAAATGATCAAAGATGAGATAGAAGCCCCCCAAGAGAGTATGCCAAAGGTAGAACAGAAGTCCCAAAAACCACATACTCCTGCAGCAGATGAAACCATTATCATCGATGAAGAAAAAGACAAAGCCACTATTGCTGCACCCAATCAGCCGCCCGTGCAGAAAGCAAAAACAGCAGCCGTCACTACCGAGACAAAAAAACATACTCTTCCTCCAAAACCTGTAGCGCCTAAAACTACAGAGCACAAAACAGGTACGCAAAAAACAAAAAAAGCAAAACCAAGTGTCACCGCCTACTATATTCAGGTTGGGTCATTCAGTAAAACACCGGTAAACAGTTCCAGACTCGTTGCAGCTATCAAGAAAAACGGGTATCGTTACAGCATCTACACCTCAAACGGGATGAAGAAAGTACTCATTGGTCCATATAAAAGCAGGGCCGAAGCGGACAGAGCAATTGTACGTATCAAAGACCGCATCAACAAAAGTGCGTTCGTCTTTACCAAATAAGGCAGACCAAGATGCACAAAACCGTACTTTTCGACCAACTGACTCCTGTAGCCCTCTACGGGGAGATCAAGGCACGTTTTCCAGACGAAGTGACTATGCTGTTTGAGAGTGTGGTCAACACCAGTGATGGGAACTTCTCTTTCATCACCATAGGTGCCAAAGAGCGGATTATCTACAAGAACAAGATCACCAATTATCACGATGCCGAGGGGCACGGACGCATTCTTGAAGAAGACCCATTTACCTTCCTCAAGGACTATTATGCCAATATCGACAAAGAGGTATATAAGCAAAAAGCCGATGAAGTCGGTTTCTCCTTTATCGACGGATTCATCGGGTTTATCGCCTACGATATGGTTAAAGTATTTGAACCGGTACTTGAAGAGAGTATGGATCCGCTGCTCGATACCCTGCACACACCTGATCTTGATCTGGTACGTCCAAAAATCATCATCGCCTATTCCCACAAGAGTGCCAAACTCACTTTCATTTTAAATGATGAGAGCATGACCGATGCGCTTGAGGAAATAGAGAATCTTGTCAATGAAGATTTTACCCCAATGCCGCTCAAACCGGTAGAACTAGATGGAGAGGGAACATTCAGTATCGATGAGGAGCGCTTTAAGCAACTGGTGGTCGAATCCAAAGAGAATATCCGTTCCGGTGACATTTTCCAGATACTCCTCTCCAACCGTTATACCCAGAAAGGAAAGATCGATCCGCTAAGTTTCTACCGCATTTTGCGTTCAAAAAACCCCTCTCCTTACCTCTTTCTGCTTGACTATGAAGATTTCTCCATCTGCGGTTCAAGCCCTGAGGTGATGGTGCGCCTGACAGACGGAGAGATTTTGCTGCGCCCTATTGCCGGTACACGTAAACGCGGTAAAAATGCCAAACGGGACAAAGAGCTCGAAGAGGAGATGATCAACGACCCCAAAGAGTGTGCAGAGCACCTGATGCTCATCGACCTTGGACGTAACGATGTGGGACGTGTGGCAAAAACCGGTACAGTCGAAGTGACAGACATGATGCGAGTCGAGCGCTACAGCCATGTCATGCACATGGTCTCCGATGTCGAAGCGGTCATAGAGGATGACAAAGATATGTTCGATCTCTTTGCTGCCACCTTCACCGCCGGTACCATGACAGGAGCGCCCAAGATCAAAGCAATGGAGCTCATCGCACAGTACGAAGGTCTCAAACGCGGTTTCTACTCAGGCAGCGTTGGCTACTTCTCCTTTAATGGCAACATGGACTCAGCCATTGCCATCAGAACTTCACTTATCAATGATGAAGGCATCACCCTTCAGGCAGGTGCAGGCGTAGTAGCAGACTCTGTGCCTGAGCTGGAGTATCTCGAGGTCAAAAACAAACTGGGTGCACTGCTTGCAACCCTTAAAGAGATGGAAAACCTCTAAAAATGAGCAGAGAACTTTTTGCCATCTTCGGCAACCCCGTCTCTCACTCCAAATCACCACTCATGCACAACCTTGCCTTTAAAGGGCTTGGATATAGTGGATGTTACGGACGTTACCGTCTGGAGGATGGTGCGCGACTCCGTGAAACCTTTTTTGCACTTGGGCTCAAGGGCATCAACATCACCGTACCGCACAAAGAGCATGCCTATAACGCCTGTGATGTACTGGATGATTTTGCCAAAAAAGTGGGAGCGGTAAATACCATTGTTAAAAGAGATGGCAGACTCTACGGCTACAACACTGATGCACCCGGATTTCTCAAAGCGATCTCGGAATTTGATAACGTTAAAACCGTCCTTTTTCTCGGTGCAGGCGGTACGGCACAATCAACTGCTGTCATTTTGAAAGAAGCCGGTTATCAGGTAACCATACTCAACCGAAGTACCCCCCGCCTTGAGAAGTTTGCCAAAGAGGGCTTTGAGACAGCAACATTTGACAACTTTACCCCCAAAGCATACGACCTTGTAGTCAACATGACCTCTGCCGGACTTGAAGACGAGAGCCTCCCTGCTCCCAAAACACTGATCGAGCCTCTTATAGGGCAGACAAAAGCATGTGTCGATGTCATTTACGGTAAGGAGACCCCTTTTTTAAAACTTGCAAAAACATTGGGGAAACCGACCAAAGACGGCTCTGATATGCTACTCTATCAAGGCATCATTGCATTTGAACACTTTACATCATACCAATATGACTTTGAAGAGGCTAAATACTATATGCAAAAGGCATTTGAACTATGAAAAAACTACTCTTCTGGCTAACCTTCGTCGTGCTGCTTGTTGCAGCATTCATCTGGGGAAACATGCCAAAAATCGCCCCATACTACCAGCAACTAACCAAACCTCGTGTGGGTATGAATGTCGATCTGCAGCCCAAAGCACAAAAAAAGGCACACTTTGTCGGTTCACAAAAGTGTAAAGAGTGCCATAAAGAGAAGTACCACGACTGGAAAGCCTCCATGCACTCAAAGATGATACAGGATATAAGAAAAGACGGCAGTGTAGTGGTTGCCGACTTTAGCAAGCTGCCAAAAGATGCCGACTTTACCCTCAAAGATGCCGTCTTTACCATCGGAAGCAAATTCAAGCAGCGCTATATGATCCCTGCAAAAATAAACGGCAAAGAGGACTACCGTCTGGGCAACTACCAGTGGAACACACAGACAGGCAAGTGGCAGCATTTCAAACCCTACAAATACTGGTACCACGACTCCTATCCGCATGACAACAAACAGTTCCCTACTTCTACAACCTGTGATGGGTGTCACTTCACCGGCTATATGGCAACAGGCAAACGTGTCGAACCTGCCATCGCCTGTGAAAGCTGCCATGGACCGGGAAGCGAACATGCCAGTGATCCGGACTCACCAGTCTTTAAAGCAAGCATGTTCGACCCCATCCGTACCAACGAGGTATGTCTGCAGTGTCATATGCGAAACCGCGACAAACGTATTGAGACACAGGGGGCTACCGCAAAAGAGCTCTGGATGAAGGCAACCGACTACCCCAAGGGGTATGAGCCCGGGAAACCGCTAATCAGCTACAAACTGCCTGCCCCCTTTGCCCTTGGGCAGGAGACAAAAGAGTTCTGGCCAAACGGTGCGGCAAAGAAGAACCGTACACAAGGCAATGAGTATGTTCATGATGCGATGTACAAACACGGTATCACCTGTATCAACTGCCATGACCCGCACAAACTGACCAACACAGCTCAAAAACCGCAGGGTAACGATGCCTGTATGAAGTGTCACTCTTTTGGCTCCGTCATCGGGCCGCATCAAGATACTTTAGAGCAGCACACCCACCACAAAGCTGACTCCAAAGGTTCACTCTGCATCGAATGTCATATGCCAAAGACCGGTAAACATACAGGCAAATCACCGCTTACGGTACGTTCCCACCGCTTTGCCTTTACCTATCCGGCAGAAACTAAAGCCTTTGGTATGCCGCCCCAAACCAATGCCTGTTTTGCATGCCACACAGACAAAACCCTCGAGAGCCTCCAAGAGAGCTTGAAAAAGTGGGGACAATTAGAGTGGGAAAAACTTGAAACACCACATACAAAGTGATTTGATTTCAATTAACCTTGAATGACTATAATAGCTAAAAAGAAGGCAAGGACAGTGATATGATAAATGTACTGATGATCGAGGACGATCCGGAGTTTGCAGAGCTCCTCGCGGAGTATCTTGCACAGTTTGACATCAAGGTTACCAACTACGAAGATCCGTTTCTGGGACTGAGCGCCGGTGTAAAAAAGTTCGATCTTGTCATCCTTGACCTGACACTTCCGGGGATGGACGGTCTGGAGGTATGTGAAGAGCTGGTACGCAAATATGATATCCCCGTCATTATCTCCTCTGCACGCAGTGACATCAATGACAAAGTGCAGAGCTTTGAGCTTGGTGCCTATGACTACCTGCCAAAGCCCTACGATCCCAAAGAGATGTATGCACGTATCATGGCGATCCTGAACAGAGTAAACAAGGGTGAAGGCAAAAGAAGTGCTTCCAATACACCCAAAAGTGATTTTGAGATCAAAGGCGACACCATCTATTACAAAGGGGAAGCACTCAACCTGACCCCTGCAGAGTTTGAAGTCCTCTCTTTGCTGGTCAAAAACCAGGGTATCACACAGTCACGTGAGCAGATCATCAACTCCTCGGCAACCATGAGCATCGACTCACAGGGCAAAAGCCTCGATGTCATCATCTCCAAGATACGCTCCAAAATCGGAGACAACAAACGCATTCAGGCGGTACGGGGTGTAGGGTACAAACTTGTTTAAACGTTTCACTTCACTGCGCAGCAAGATCAAACTTGTCTTTTCCATTACACTGCTGCTGCTTGCCATCCTTTTTATCGGATCGATCAAATATGACCATGCCAAATATGATGAACTCAACGAAGCAAGAGAACGCGCAATCGCCCATTATCTCTACAGCTACTACCTCAAAACCGGCAAGATAGACGAAGCCTACCTTGAGTCACAAAACTTCTCACTCATCAAAGACAAGGCCAAAGTCGTACAGATAGAACGCTACTTCAAAGAAAAGGGCAAATACAAAAAATATGCTGTCGACACCTTCCGCCTTCAGCGTGTCATTCTCATCAACAATGACCGCTTCAAACTCTTTCTCAAAAACAAAAACAAACCCAAATATCCGCTCAAGAGGATTATTGTCTTTACGATCGTCTTTATTTTGATCATTCTGCTCTATATCTGGGTTATACGCTCTTTGCGTCCGCTTTCTGAGCTCAAAGAGAAGATCAAAAGTTTTTCTGAGGGAAACCTGAACATAGAGTGCAAAAGCGAAAACCATGACGAGATTGCCGAAGTTGCCAACGAATTTGACCATGCAGTTACAATGATACGGGAACTGCTGCAGTCACGACAGCTTTTTTTGCGTGCGATCATGCATGAGCTCAAGACTCCCATTGCAAAAGGGCGGCTGATGAGCGAAATGCTTCCGGACGAAAAAAGCAAACAGCGTATGCATAGTATTTTTGAGCGGCTAAACCTGCTGATTGATGAGTTTGCAAAAATTGAGAAAATCACATCGAAAAACTTCAATCTCAATCTTAAACCTTACAAAATGAGCGATCTTGTAGAGGGGAGCATAGACCTGCTGATGGTAGAACATCCTGCCCGTCTTGTAACAGTTGAGCGTCTGCATGACTACATTGTCAAGGCAGACTTCGAACTCTTTACACTGGTGCTTAAAAACCTGCTTGATAACGCCATCAAGTACTCTACTGATAAGCATGTCACTGTCCGTATCGACACAGATCACATTGACATCATCAATAGCGGAGAGGCACTCAGTGAACCGCTCGAAGCCTACTTCAAACCCTTCCACACCTCAAAAGGCGGGCTTGGACTTGGACTTTATATTGTCAAGAGCATTCTCGATATCCACCACATGACACTTGCATACCGTTACGAAGAAAAGAAGAATATTTTTACTATAAGATAGTGAGGTACGACAAAGTCGTACCTTGGAATAAGGTGTAGCCTTAGTCTGCTTTAAATCCGATAGTATCAGAGATCATAAAGGCAAGTTCCAAAGCCTGAGAGGCATTCAAACGTGGGTCACACTGTGTGTGATAACGGCTTGCAAGCCCCTCGTCGGTAATGGCACAGGAGGTACTTCCGGTACACTCTGTTACATCATTTCCTGTCATCTCAAGGTGTATTCCTGCAGCAATCGTACCCATCTCTTTATGGATAGCAAAGAACTGCTTGACCTCAGAGAGGATATTGTCAAAATCTCTTGTTTTGAAACCTGTCGATGATTTCTCGACATTGCCGTGCATCGGGTCTATCGTCCAGACCACATTTTTACCGGCATCACGTACCGCTTTGAGCAGTGGCGGGTAGAGCTCGCTGATCTTGGTCGCACCCATACGTACGATCAGATTCAATCTACCCTCTTCATTCTCAGGGTTTAGTGCATCGATCAGTGCCAGTAGTTCATCCGGCTGCATGGTCGGTCCCACTTTACATCCGATTGGGTTTTGGATACCTCTAAAGTATTCAATGTGCGCTTCGTTCAGGTTGCGTGTTCTGTCCCCTATCCAGAGCATATGCGCAGAGCAGTCATACCACTCTCCTGTCTCTGTATCCTGTCTTGTTAACGCCTCTTCATAGTTGAGCAGCAGTGCTTCATGTGAGGTATAGAGCGTGGTCTGGTGCAGTTGCGGCATAATATCACTGGTTAATCCGCATGCCGCCATAAACTTCATAGCATGGTCGATCTTGTCACTGAGTTCATCGTAGCGCTGTCCAAGCGGGTTGTCCTTGATAAAGTCAAGGTTCCACTGGTGTACTTTGTTCAGGTCTGCAAGACCGCCGCGTGAAAAGGCACGCAGCAGATTGAGTGTCGCAGCTGACTGATTGTAGGCTCTAAGCATATTTTCCGGTTTTGGGATACGTGCCTCTTCACTAAATTCTGTGGAGTTGATAATATCTCCGCGGTAGCTTGGCAGTTTCACACCATCTTTCTCTTCAAAATCCGAAGATCTCGGCTTTGCGAATTGTCCTGCGATACGTCCTACTTTTACGACAGGTTTTCCCGTAGAGTACATCAGCACCATGTTCATCTGAAGCATCAGCTTGAAAAGATTTTTGATGTTCTGTGCATTGAAATCTGCAAAACTCTCCGCACAGTCACCACCCTGAAGCAAAAATGCCTCACCGCGTCCCGCTGCGGCAAGTTTCTCTTTGAGTCTTCTTGCTTCTCCGGCAAAGATCAGCGGAGGGTAGGAACTCAATTCCTCTTCTACCGCTTCAAGTGCTGCTTTGTCCGGATAGGTCGGTTGTTGCTTGATAGGGAATGTTCTCCAGCTTCCTGGTGTCCAACTCATAAGTACTTCCTTCAAAATAAATTGCAAAGATTATAGCTGAAAATTGATGAAACAAACCTACTCTTTAGCAGAGTTTCCTGAAAATATGTTAAAAGATTTGGCATTTTTATTCACTATTCACACAGTGAATAAGCAGTGAACAACTCATATTTTTTAATGAAATACGTCTATGCGGATAC
>JALTYW010000194.1:3697-10270 GCA_027046415.1 Sulfurovum sp. | reverse complement strand
GGCACCTTTTTGTCACTGTGCTCATAAGGATCAAGATCTGCCTGTGTGATCTCCACCTCTCTGTTTCCTCTAAATACGTGAATATTGTGTTCTGTAAGATAGTCAGGGTTTTCTCTCAGCACGTGAATAAGGTCGCGTTTGATAAGGTTGTCCGGGATGGTCCATGTCGGATTGATGACCACATACTCCATTTTGTCATCAAAAATAGGGGTTGGTCTGTCGATACGTCCAACTACGACCCCCTTCTTCATCACCATCTCTCCGTCAATATAGTAGCGCAGATTGAAATCGGGCACATTCACTTCAATATATTCATCTTCAAAATGTTTTGGATAGAGTTTCGTTTTGTCGAGGTTGGTGATGATCGCCTGAATATTTTTGCTGGCGGGCTGGTTGAGATACCATGTCATGGTCTTGTCCACCTCTCCGGTCACTTTCAGCAGATAGCGTTTCTGGTAGGTGATGACAGCCCGGCGCAGTGTCTCGTCAAAACGTTTGTCTATAGGGGCACTTTTTGGGTAGTCTCCGGAGATCTGAAGCCGTTTTTTAACTTCACGTACCCTTGAACTGTAGTCCCCCAGTTTCAGCGGCTTATTGCTGTAGGGAATCTTTGGAAATTTTTCCATCCGTTCATAGTTTTTCAGCAGTGCGATCAGTTTTCGGTAACGTTTCTCAAGGGGAATCAGTGAATCAAGATAGGTTTTGATGTTTCCCTCTTTGACAGCCTTTGCCATTGGTTTGAGGGGAGGGAAGGGTTTGGGGTGCATCTCCCATGTTGCCTGAATGTCATTGCTCTCTTTGAGTGCTTTGAATTTCTTTTGAACCAGTGCCCAGTCTACATCCCCCTGAACGATGAAACGTACGAGTCTGATATAGGAGTTTGTCAGCAGCAGATCAAGTCTGGCATAGACAGGCGCTCTTCTTTCAACAGGAATGGTGTTGTTGTCAAGATAGTAGAGCAGCTTTTTGATTGCTTTCTGATCAAAGGGTTTGCGTTTGTAGTTGTAGAGGGGATCTTCCAGTGCCTGTATCAGGGCACTCATCTTTTCTCTGTTCTGTGCACCGATCCAGAGTGGTGTGTTGCCGTTGAGTCTGTATATCTCTTTGACAATCGGCGCATTTTTGCCTTTGAGTTTTGTCTGCATCGCCTGCTTGAGGTCAGTGGTGATGCTCTCCATAGTCAGGGGCTGTGCCCATAAGATGTGTTGAAACAGGAATAAAAATAGAAAAAGTTTTAATGTACGCAAAAGTGACTGTCCTTAGAGGGTTTTGTACTGTTTGTCGATCAGCTGCAGATACTTCACAGGGGTAACTGCCTTCATCGCTTCGGCAAGCCAGCGTATCTGGAACCATGCTGCACCGCTGTCACGCAGATCGAAATAGTTTTTGAGACTGCGGATGTTGAACGTAACGACCATATCGACCTTCCAGTTGTCTGAGACAATGTGCTTGAAGGCATCACCGACGTTGCGTTTCTTCTTGCCGCACTCCAATGCTTCGTAGAGTGCCTGTGCATTGTTTTTGTGTTGTTCAAGCAATGGCAGAGAGGATTTGGCAACGGCATTGGTGATGAAATCGCTGTCTCTTTCATACTGGAAACGGAGTTTGTCGTAGATGGCACGGATCTCGATGGCAAGGTAGGTTTCATCGGCGATAACAAAAAGATCGAGGGCAAGCAGTTTTTCAAGGAAAAACGCAAATCCCTCCGCTGCTTCGAGTGAAGCGACAAATGCATTGATAACAGAAGACATCGTATAGCGGGTAGAACGTACCGATATCGCCTGAATGCGGTGGCGGGCATGCTCCTGCAGTACCCCGCGGGAGGTACCGCGGATGAGGTAGCTGAGCGTGGCATGTTCGATGATGGAGTGGTGGTGATGTACCCATGCAAGATTGGCAAGCAGATCGGAGCGTTCAATGGCATTAATCGCATTGGTATCGAGATGCTCGGGTGCAGCCTTGATGCATGCGTTTTCGGAGTTTTCGAAACTGTCGTAGCAGGTACGTGCAGCGATCTCGGCAACGCCCAGACCGCTTTCCTGCAAGAGGGTCACTTCCGGTTTGGTGTAGGTGATGTGGTACTTTTCAACGGTTTCCATAATGATGCTCCGAAGGATTTTGGGTACAATTATAGCAAAATAAAATAATCGAACCTTCTGAAAAACCTTCGTATTGGTCAGGCAGCTCTGGCAGTCGCAAACGCAAGCGCCCCTTTTAGGGGTTGGGTGCTCCTTTGTCGCCACCTGACCAATACGAATCATATATTTTTTTCGGAGAGTTTAATGAAGGTAATCTATGCAGCCGTATGAACGTTTCCATACTTTTGAAGATGATTTTCGCGACCCGTATGCCCGCGACCGTGACAGGGTGATTCACTGCAGTTCGTTTCGCAGATTGGAGTACAAGACACAGGTATTTCTAAACCATGAGGGGGACTACTTTCGTACACGTCTGACCCATTCACTGGAGGTAAGCCAGATCGCCCGAACGCTCTCGCGTCAGCTTGGGCTGAATGAAACACTCGCCGAGGTGATCGCTCTTTCACATGACCTTGGACACACCCCTTTTGGGCATGTGGGCGGTGACGAACTGGATCGTCTGCTCAAGGCTGACGGGCATCCGCTTGGCTTTGAGCACAATTTTCAGTCTTTTCGTGTTTTGACAAAACTGGAAAAACGCTACAAAGACTTTGACGGGCTTAACCTGACATTTGCGACGCTTGAAGGGGTGCTTAAACACTCCTATCCGTACCAAAAACCGTTTCTTAAAGAACTCGATGCGCGGTTTGCGCTTGACAAACACCCCAGTCTTGAAGCGATGGTGGTAGACCATGCCGATGAGATTGCCTACACCTCCCACGATATCGATGACGGGATCAAATACGGGCTTATTGCCTTTGATGATTTACTCCAAGAGCCTTTGTGTCAGCGTGTCGATGCGATGGTGCGTCAGGAGGGGGTAGCGCAGGGTGAACCGCTCTACCGCCACCGTTTTGTTGCCGGCATGATCAAACTGCTGGTGGAGGATTTCATTGCCTACTCCAAAGTAGGTGCGGTACAATACAGAAAAGAGCAGCCCATTGCAGCGACACTCGATGCTGATTTACCGCTTCCTGTTGGCTTTTCCAAAGAGACGGCAACCCAGCTTAAGCGGCTTAAAAAACGGCTTTTTCAAACACTTTACACCCATGAGAAGATCGCCCGCAAGATGTATGCGGGCAAGCAGTGTATAAAGGGGCTTTACCGGGCGTTCAACGATGACCATGACCTGCTTCCTTCCCACCAAAAATCCCTTTTTGAAGTACGTTCCCCACATCGGGTCATTGCCGACTATCTTGCTGCTATGACCGACCGTTATGCCATGAAAACCTACCATGAAGTTTACGGATTATCCCTATAATAGTAACTTTTGGATATAATGCGCGAAAATTAAAGGGTCATCTACCCTTGAAACGATAGGAATTTTCATGCAAAAAATCAAAAATATCGCTGTTATCGCACACGTCGACCACGGCAAGACCACACTCGTAGACGAACTGCTTCAGCAGTCGGGAACCTTTGCCGCACACCAGCAGGTGGATGAGCGTGTCATGGACAGCAATGACATCGAAAAAGAGAGAGGGATCACCATTCTCTCCAAAAATACCGCTATTACCTACGGAGACCACAAGATCAACATTATCGACACTCCGGGTCACGCTGACTTTGGTGGTGAGGTAGAACGTGTTCTGAAGATGGTTGATGGCGTTTTGATGCTTGTCGATGCACAGGAAGGGGTCATGCCGCAGACCAAGTTCGTACTTAAAAAGGCGATAGAACTGGGACTTATCCCTGTTGTTGTCATCAACAAGATCGACAAGGACGGTGCAGAACCGGATCGTGTACTTGACGAGATGTTTGACCTGCTCGTGGCACTCGATGCCAACGAGGAACAGCTTGAATTCCCAGTACTTTATGCCGCTGCGCGTGACGGGTATGCCAAGTGGAACCTTGAAGATGAGAACAAAGACATGACACCGCTCTTTGAAGCGATTTTGGAAAAGGTACCGTACCCGGAAGGATCGCCGGATAATGATACACAGGCTCAGGTCTTTACCCTCGACAGTGACAATTTTGTCGGACGTATCGGGATTACCCGTATCTTCAACGGCAAGGTCAAAAAAGGTGATGAGTATGTGCTTGTCAAAGCGAGCGGTGAGAAGAGTAAATCACGTGTCAGCAAGCTGATCGGATTTAAGGGACTTGACCGTATCGAGATTGAAGAGGCCGAAGCGGGTGACATTGTTGCGATCGCCGGTTTTGCTGATATCGATGTAGGAGACTCCATCTGTGATCCTGCCAATCCGGTACCGCTTGATCCGATGCATGTCGAAGAGCCGACGCTCTCTGTCATTATGTCGGTCAATGACGGACCTTTGGCAGGAACAGAAGGAAAGCATGTGACTTCCAACAAGCTCCGTGAACGTCTTGAAAAAGAGATGGAGACCAACATTGCTATGCGTATGGAGCCGATGGGAGATGCTTCTTTCAAAGTCTCCGGCCGTGGTGAACTGCAGATCGGTATTTTGGCAGAAAATATGAGACGTGAAGGGTTTGAGTTCCTGCTGGCACGTCCGGAAGTGGTTGTCAAAGAGGAAAACGGTGTAAAAATGGAGCCGTTCGAGCATCTTGTGGTTGATGTTCCCGAAGAGTTTCAGGGGGTTGCCATTGAGAAGCTTGGGAAGCGTAAAGCGGAGATGACAAGCCTTACACCGATGCCGGACGGTACAGTACGTATCGAGTTTGAAATCCCTGCGCGTGGGCTCATCGGATTCCGTTCAGAGTTTTTGACCGATACCAAAGGGGAGGGGATTATGAACCACTCCTTCCTGGAGTACAGACCCTATACCGGTATTGTTGTCAGCCGAACACCGGGTGCACTCATCTCTATGGATGACGGAGAGGCGGTTGCCTTTTCCATCTTCAACCTTCAGGCACGCGGAACGCTCTTTATCAAGCCGCAGGACAAGGTCTACAACGGTATGGTCATTGGTGAGTCTTCACGTCCGGGAGACCTTGAAGTCAATCCGCTCAAAGGAAAGCAGCTGACCAACATGCGTACTTCCGGTGCGGATGATGCCATTAAACTGGTTCCGCCAAGAGAGATGTCTCTGGAGATCGCGATGGAGTGGATTGAAGATGATGAGCTCATCGAAGTCACACCTGAGAGTATTCGTATCCGTAAAAAGCATCTCGATCCGGCAATGCGTAAACGTGTACAGCGTGACAAAAAGAACGCCAAATAATTTTCTTTCTTCCGTTTCAGCCGTAGCAGCGTAGCGTTTTGTTATGTTGCTTCGGGATGAAAGTGTAATAATACATGATACTCTCTTTACTAAAAAATCCTCAGTTACTCTTTTTTATTAAATTTTAGATAAAATCACGCAATTTATAATGTAAAGGATTGTAGTGAAAGTTACAGTAAACAAAATGGATGATGCCAACGTAGCTGTTGGCGGCGAGATCGACAACGGTGTGATCGAAAGAAATATCGACAGACTTGCCAAAGAGGCAGGGAAGCAGATGAAAGTGGATGGCTTTAGAAAAGGGAAAGTGCCTCCGCATGTTGTGAAAAAACTGCATGGTGACAAACTGCGTCAGGATGCTGAGGCAGAAGCGCTTAAAGCACTCGTCGATGCAGGTATTGCACAGGCAGAGGTCAATACGGCAGATATTCTCGGTGAGCCGATCTTCAAAAAATATGACAAGCAGGATGACAAGATTGAGGTAGAACTCGAGATTTCTCTGCGACCGAATGTCAATGTTGAAGGCTACGAAAAAGCGATCCCTTCTTTTGAAAAGCCTGAAGCGACCGATGAAGAGGTAGAAGCGAAACTCGAAGAGGTTGCACAGCAGCAGGGAAGTATGCAAAAGATCAAGCGTAAGCGTATGGTTAGAGACGGGGATACAGTACTGATTGACTTTGAAGGGTTTGTTGACGGTGAAGCGTTCGAGGGCGGAAAAGCGGAAAAATTTGCTCTCAAGATCGGTTCAGGACAGTTCATTCCGGGGTTTGAAGACCAGATCATCGGTATGAAGTATGATGAAGAGAAAGAGATCACTGTAACATTCCCTGAAAACTACGGTGCGGAGAACCTTGCAGGAAAAGAGGCGATGTTCAAAGTGAAGCTGCACGAAATTCAGGAGCAGGTACCTGCCGAGCTGAATGATGAATTGGCACAGAAACTGCTCAATGATGAGAAGGCGACACTTGATGATCTTAAAGTGAGACTCAAAGATCAGGTACTCAACGAGAAGCTCTCCAAACTTTATCAGGAAGAGCTGAAGCCTAAAATGGTAGAAGCACTGGTTGAGACATTTGATTTTGCACTGCCAAACAACATTGTCGAGCAGGAGATCGATGCTAAGATCAATGCCAAAGCACAGCAGATGAGCGAAGAGGAACTCAACGAGTACAAAGAGAATCCTGAAAAAGTAGAAGCGCTGCGCGAAGAGGTTAGAGAAGAGGCAGAACAATCTGTCAAAGCGACTTTCATCGTCGATGCACTGGCAAAAGCGAAGGAAGTGACTGTAG
>JALTYW010000194.1:0-3687 GCA_027046415.1 Sulfurovum sp. | reverse complement strand
CGGACAGGATCCTCAGGCAGTGATCAAGTACTATCAGGAGAACAACCTGCTCCCGGCTGTCAAAATGGGAATGATCGAAGACAAACTCTTTGGCAAACTGCTTGGACTTGACGAAAAATAATTCTATGTCGAAGCGGTTTGCCGCTTCGGTACTCCGTTAACTTTTTTAATGTATATTTGAATCGATTGCATAATCCATTTTACTATCTATTAAACAAAGGCATATCATGAGTTACATTCCATACGTGGTAGAACAGACAGGCAGAGGCGAAAGAAGTTACGATATCTACTCCAGACTGCTCAAAGACCGTATTATCATGCTCAGCGGTGAGATCAACGATGCGGTAGCATCTTCCATCGTTGCACAGCTGCTCTTCCTTGAAGCACAAGATCCGGACAAAGATATCTATTTCTATATCAACTCCCCCGGCGGTGTGATTACCAGCGGTTTTTCTATTTTTGATACCATGAACTACATCAAGCCCGATATTGTCACCATCTGTATCGGTCAGGCAGCCTCGATGGGTGCATTTTTGCTGGCATCAGGTACAGAAGGGAAGCGCTATGCGCTGCCAAATGCACGTATTATGATCCATCAGCCGCTTGGCGGTGCACAGGGACAGGCAACGGACATTCTCATTCAGGCTGAGGAGATCAAGCGTCTGAAAGACACCCTCAACCACATTCTGGCGGAAAAAACAGGCAAGAAGGTCAAACAGATCGAAAAAGATACCGACCGTGACAACTTTATGTCTTCCAAAGAGGCGGTAGAGTACGGTTTGATCGATCAGGTTTTGACCAAGAGTTTTGTATAACGGGAAAGTGTTATGGTAAGAGAGATCGTTGTCTATCCGGACAAGCGCCTTAAACTGGTATCTAAACCTGTAGAGACCTTCGATGAAGAGCTTCATACGCTCTTGGATGACATGTACGATACCATGCGTGCAAAAAACGGTGTAGGGCTTGCTGCTATTCAGGTAGGTATTGACCAGCGTGTACTGATCATCAATATCCCGCTTGAAAATATTCCTGAGGGTGAGGATGAGCAACCCCGCGAAAATACACTGGAGATGATCAATCCTGTTATCATTGAAAAGGATGGTTCTACCAAGTTTCAGGAGGGGTGTCTTTCGGTACCAGGAATCTATGAAGAGATCGAACGTGCCAAACATGTCAAAGTAGAATATTGTGACCGACATGGTGAAAAACACATGATAGAAGATGATGACTTCCTTGCCATTGCCATACAGCACGAGATGGACCATCTTGAGGGAAAAGTCTTTATTGAAAAACTCTCCTATATGAAACGCAAAAAATTTGAAAAAGAATGGAAAAAAAGAATGAAAGCGTCATAGTACGCTTTCTCTAGAAAAGATACTTTTACCTTCTAAATATGTCAATTTGACATATTTTTCTCTTTTCTTCACAAAATGCATCATAATTACAGTATGAATGCAAAACAGAACAAACCAAACAACACAAAACAGGTCAAAGTTAAACAAAAACCCAAAGAGGAAGCCATTGTCAATAGATTGTTGTGTGCAACACTGGAGGGAGTCAATGCACAGGTGGTTGAAGTAGAGGCTACTTTTACCAAAGGCTTACCGGGATTTGCGGTAGTAGGGTTGGCAAGCTCAGATATACAGGAGGCAAAGGAGCGTGTCAAGTCGGCACTGTTGACCAATGATTTTATCTTTCCTCCGTTAAAAATCACGATTGGACTTTCGCCATCGGAGCTGTTCTAAGGTATATTAACCAATAAACTAACAACCCCCAATAACGTATATTATACTCACTTTTTCTCACAAAACATAAAAAATCTATAAACCTGTAAATGTTCTAAGCTATACAAACTAACAAAACGTAAAATACAATAAAACCACTTTTCACAATTTGTGAAATATTCACAGTGTTAACATACTTACATGATAGAATTCACCAAAGACATAAAGAAGGAGAATTCTGTGATCGTGGAAAAGTCGGACGGATACGTTATCACGACCTTGTTCAATAATGAAGTGGTGACGCTGACGGATTCAAAGGAATGGAGCATCTGGATGAAACGGGTGCGGGATCTTTCCGACAATACGATACGGTCTTTTCTCAGAAGCATGGACAGGTTTTGGACATGGAGTCTCTACAACCCCATAGGGATGGAAGAACCGTTCGCTTCCTATCAGGCAAGGTTCAGAAATGCACTTAGAGGCGGGTTCGAGATCGTGGTGAAAGAGAAAACAGAATGGGGAGAGGAGATAGAGGTTACGGTGCATGAGTGCAAACCGCTCTCCAAATCGACTATCAACAAAGAGATCGCAGGGATCAACACCTACTTCTACTTCACAGAAGAAAGCGAACTGATAGAGGACCACCGTTTCATCAACCATCTCCGTGAAAGGCACATATCGGCAAAAAGCTTCCTTGCCGGAGTACAGATCAAAAAGTCGCCGCTTGCCCTTGAGGCATCCGGCGCGAAGATGAAATATCTCCCTCCGTACAAAGTTCCCAAGAACAGGAACCGTATCAAATACTTTCCTTTGGAACTGTTCGACGAGCTGCTTGCAGACGCAAAACCGAGAGAACGGCTGCTCTATCTTCTGTGCGGGGCATGTTCTGCAAGAATAGGACAGGCGCTGAACCTTACTTTGTACGATATCGACTATGAGAAGAAAGAGGTTTGGCTGATCGATCCGAAATCGGACGATGCAGGACTTAACGGCATATCCAGAAGAGTGTGGCTCAAAGATGAGTACGGCATTGACATGACTGTAGATAATCCGCACAATACCCCGGACCTTCAGTTCAAATACCCAATCCCCCTGCAGCATGAACCTGTCTACTGGCTCAGCGAAAAATACCGCGACCTTTTCTTTGAAACGCTCAAAGAGTACAGACAGAGCCCGGAATATGTCTCAGAGCATGTACGCGCTCCAAGACACCCTTTTTTCTTTACGACCCAAAACGGGAAAAGGGTGCATGCGAGGGATGCGCTTTCAAGATTCAAAACGGCACTGAAAGATCTCTATCTCAAGCACAAAAAAGAAGAGTACCGGATACTGCTTCATCTGGGGTTCCATTCGCTGCGTCATATGTTCGGACACGCCAGAGCGGAGTTGTACGCCCTGACCGGGGACGACAGCATCCCCTATATCACCATGCATGAAATGGGGCACAGGAGCTTCGAGTCCACGCTGATCTATTTCAATATCTCAAGGGGTACCATGCAGAGGATCATCGAGAAATATATGGACCGGTTTGAAAAGGAAAGATACAACAACATCATTAAGGGAAGGACATGAAACGAAAAGCAAAGAACAACAATCTTCAAAAGTACCATCAGCAGGTGGTAGAGAGGAACACGGCACTGATCAAACGTGCGATAGCGCATATCAGGGAACTGGACGGGGAGATCACCAAATCGGTCGTCTCCAAGGTCACGTACGAGATCGCCGATGCAGACAAAGGGGAGAAAGGCATCACCCCCGCGGGCATCACCAAAAACAAGCTTTACAGCGCCCTTGTCGAAGAAGCGGCGGCGGACACCGGGAAAAGAGGACGGGTACCGCGAAGCATACGTCAGTTCTCTGACGGTGATATACGCATGATGCTTCATGCGCTCCGTGTGGAGAACGCGAATCTCAAACGCGAAAACATCATTCTATCCCACCATCTAAAGGAGATACCCAATGC
>JALTYW010000193.1 GCA_027046415.1 Sulfurovum sp. | reverse complement strand
TGTCGCCGTGTGGACGAAGGGCAGCGTGTCATTGACACCATGGCGAAGTATGGGCTCAAACAGGGCGAGAACGGCCTGAAGATCTATGTGATGTGCGAGATTCCCAACAATGTCATCTCCATTGACGCATTTAGCAAGATCTTCGATGGTTTCAGCATCGGAAGCAACGACTTGACACAGCTGACACTGGGTGTCGACCGTGACAGTGAAATTGTCGCATTCGACTACGACGAGCGAGATCCGGGCGTGCTGAAGATGATTGAGATGGCAGTAGAGGGTGCCAAACGCAACAAACGCCACAGCGGCATCTGCGGACAGGCACCGTCAGATTACCCGGAAGTGGCGGAGTACCTCGTGAAGCTTGGCATCGACTCGATCAGTCTCAACCCAGACAGTGTGCTCTCTACACTGCCCAAGATCGTCGATATTGAAAAGAGACTGGGCAGATAGATATTTGTAAATATTAAAGGATAGATTATGGCAACAGTGATCTCATACGGTGCGGCGGAGGTGGTAACAGGTTCCTGTCATCTTCTGGAACTGAATAACGGGAAAAAAATCATGGTCGATTGCGGGATGTTTCAGGGCAGAGAGGAGCACCGCAACTATGGTCCTTTTGATTTTGACCCGGGTGAAGTGGACTATTTGCTGGTGACGCATGCGCACCTTGACCATGTGGGGCGTATTCCAAAACTGGTTAAAGAGGGATTTAGCGGCAGACTGGTCATCACTGAAGCGACACTGGCACTGGCGGAAGTGGTACTGCTTGACAGTGCGAAGATCATGAAAGAGGACTACCTGACACGATACAAAAAGGCACAGCGACGGGGTACAGAAGGCAAAGTGCAGCCGCCGCTTTATGAAGAGGAAGATGTCGATGCCGCTCTCTCCTTGCCAAAAACCATTCCAGAGTATGATGTGCCGTTTGAACTCTGTGAGGGGGTGAGTGTGACCTACCGCAATGCCGGGCATATTCTTGGTTCTGCTTTCATTGAAATTGTCTATGAAGAGGGTGGACAGCAGCGAAAGATCGTCTTTTCCGGAGATATCGGCAATGACAACGACATGGTCATCCCCAACCTTGTTCCCTGTAAAGATGCAGACTATCTTTACGTAGAGTCAACCTACGGTGATCGTAACCACAAAGGGGCACTTGAGAGCGAAGAGGAGTTTCGCAATATTATTACTAAGACGCTGGAGAACTGGGGAAATGTCATTATCCCGTCCTTTGCCATTGAGCGTACACAGGAGATTCTTTGCATTCTTAAGGAGATGCATGATAACGGTACACTGCCTGAGTGTAAAGTCTTCCTTGATTCTCCCATGGCAACACGTGCAACAGAGGTGTATAAGGAGTATGCGGAAAAACTGCTCAGCCAGGAGTGTCAAGATATCAAACAGCGTGACGGAACGGTATTTGAGTTTGAAGGGTTGCAATATACGCTTACTGTCGATGAGTCCAAAGCCATCAATGACATCAACGGTCGCGCCATCATCATTGCCGGAAGCGGCATGTGCACGGGCGGGCGGATTCTGCATCACTTCAAAAACCGTCTTTGGAACCATAAAAATGCAGTGATCTTTGTGGGGTATCAGGCAGTGGGAACACTTGGACGGCACATTGTCGACGGAGCAAAGTGGATCAAACTCTACCATGAAGATATCCGCATTAAAGCGGGCATCTACACCATCAACGGCTTCTCCGCCCATGCCGATCAGAACGGCATTTTGAAATGGGTAGGGGGTATCAGCGACCTCAAGCGTATTTTCCTGATCCATGGAGAAAAAGAGAAACAGGATGTTCTTAAAAAGGTGATGGGAGAGAGATTGCATGAAAAATCACATATTGTCAGACCTGAAGAGGTAGTTTACTTGACGTAGAAAGCTGTTAACCTTTTGTCATTATAATCTTTCCAAAAAAAGAAGGATAAGATTATGGCAGGAAGACCACAGCAGATCACCGTATCTCTCACCGCAGACCAGGCGGCACAGCTTGAGGAGATTTTGCAGATCACCAAAGAGGATACGACACAAACCGTACGCAAGGCATTGGCACTTTACTATGAGCAGATCATGAGTGACGAGAATGCCAAAGAGATCGCGAAGATCAATGCAATGCTGGATGTGCAGTAGATTTTTTATCTACCCTCATAATAC
>JALTYW010000192.1 GCA_027046415.1 Sulfurovum sp. | reverse complement strand
CTCTGATTACACTTGCGGCAATGGCGATCGCGTTTACAATTTTGATTATGGTTGTTGTACCGAAATTCAAAGATATCTTTGCAAAGTTTAAAACGGAGTTGCCAATACCAACCCAGATTCTGCTCAAAATAGAGTGGGCGTTTAGCAACTATGGACTCTATATTCTCGCTGCACTGATTTTAGGTGTATTCTTATTGAAATTTTTCTATAAAAACAATGAGGATTTCCAATATCAGGTTGACAAATTGCTGATCCATCCCAAGTTCTATCTTATCAATAAAGCTATCTTTTTATCAACGATGCACAAATACAATCTTGTTTTTGGGGAGTTGGTACGTTCAGGTATTCCGGTATCGGAAGCACTCGATACAGCTGTTGGTATGGTCGACAACCTGGCGATTAAAGAACAGTTATTGTCAGTCAATGCCAATATTGGACGTGGTATGAACCTGGCGGAAGCTTTTGCTATCACCGGGTTGTATGAGAACATGCTGCTTCAAATGATCAAAGCCGGTGAAGCTGGTGGTCAGCTCGATGCCATGCTCGCCAAAGTGACACAGTATTACGATATGCAGTTTCAGGATCTTATCGACAACCTTGCAGCTTATATTGAGCCTATTATGCTTTTTTTCATTGCCGCACTTGTGCTTCTTATGGCACTTGGAATATTCATGCCGATGTGGGATCTTGGTAAAGCGGTAAAAAGTTAAGCAGAGAAAAAACGGGGCATTACGGCCCCTCTCACAAGAAGCAAGTGGAATAGGTTTTAAAGTCTGTGATGCCTAATGGCTCTCTCCAAATCTTCCGGTGTATCGATACCAAAACTCTCAGTTTCCACTTCAACCATAGCAACCTTATATCCATGATAGAGTGCACGCAGCTGTTCGAGTTTTTCTATCTCTTCAAGTGGTGCAGGGGAGAGTGCGCAAAATCGTGAGAGAGACCTGACGGTAAATCCGTAGATACCCAGATGCCCTTTGTAGCTGTCGAAGTGGTGGTCTCTTGGGTAGGGGATCTTTGCGCGTGAGAAGTAGAGTGCAATGTCGTCAGTGTCTGTGACCACTTTGACGATATTGGGATCATCTGCTTCAGGGTTGGTGATGCGTTTGTAGCATGAGTTCATCAGGATTTTGTCATTTTTACGGTTTTGTTTGGTCAGGTCATAGATGGTTTGCACCACTTCACTCTCGATAAAGGGTTCATCTCCTTGTACATTGATGATGATCTCATCTTCAGGAAGCTGCAATGCCTGTGCAGCCTCATAGATGCGGTCTGTACCGCTTTGATGTGTGTCTGATGTCATGACTGCATGGATGTCATGCTGTGCGGCGATATCGATGACTTCCTGTGCATCTGTTGCGATAACCACCTTGTCAATGTCCTGTACGGTCATTGCCGTACGCACCACCATGGGCACCCCTCCTATATCTGCAAGAACCTTATTTGGGAAACGGCTTGAGCCTATACGTGCCGGGATTATGATCATAAGAAGCCTTTTGTGTTGAAGTTATGTATGATTTTACACTCTCTATGCTAAAATAGCAACCACTAAGGGGTAACATGAAACAGGCACTACTACTTCTCAATATGGGCGGACCAAACACTGTCGAAGAGGTCGAACTCTTTTTACGCAATATGTTTGCAGACAAGCATATATTGCCCATGAATCCTTACCTGCGAAAGTTTATAGCCAACAGAATCATTGCCAAACGTATTGATGAAGTAGAGGAGAACTACCGTCTGCTTGGAGGGGCTTCGCCGCTGCCTACTATTACCAACAAATTGATTGCAAAAATTAAGCAGCGGGTTGATATGCCGGTCTATGCGGCTATGCGCTATGTGCCGCCGTTTGCACATGAAGCACTGGTGCGCTGCAAAGAGGAGGGAGTAGAGGAGTTGATCCTTTTTCCGATGTATCCGCAGTATTCGACTACGACAACCCTCTCCTCTGTCGAAGATATCAAGCGGCAATGCGAAGCATTGGGCTATATGCCAAAAATACAGGTGATCGATCCGTACTATGACGATTATGATTATGTCGAAGCGTGCGGTATGCAGATTCTTGAAGCGATGGAGGGTAAAAAGACGCAGGAGTATGACCTGCTGCTCTCTGCACATGGTCTGCCTGTAAGCATCATCAAGGCAGGTGATCCTTATGAG
>JALTYW010000191.1:966-2182 GCA_027046415.1 Sulfurovum sp. | reverse complement strand
ACTTGAGGTCATGCTTGTAGGCAAACTCACGGCTGATCTTTGCCTGATTGGCAGAGGCGATATCTTTGGCAGGGATATAGTGATCCATCACAATGGCAAAACCGTCAGGGTTGGCAAGTTTCTCTGCCCCACTCTCTTCAAAAGCTTTGATAGAGATGGGGGTGGTAATGTCGTTACCGATGGTCATATCGATCGGTACCCTGACGATCTCTCCCGCATAAACATCACGCCCGGCATGCTCGGAGAAGATCTTTTCTGTTATCGTTTGTCCCATAGGAAAATCCTTAAAATTGTTATCATTAATTGCGCGAATTATAGCAAAATAAAGTTATGGTAGAATTTCGTTGATTATTTAGACCTTTCCAAATAGCTACATAAACAATAATACTGTAATTCTTTCTCGCCAAGGGCGAAACTTTAGTGAGAGGAATTTTAAAGGGGCTTTGCACCTTTAAAAGGAGACCTTATTAATGAAACTTACCGAACTGCAAGCCATCGCCAAACGTCTAAACGACTTCACTTTCATCTCTCGTGCCAGACGTGTCGAGGATAACACCATTGAGATCGTCTTTGACAAAAAGCAAAGCTACTTTTTCAACATGACCCGCGGGTACAGTTTTGTCTACAAAGCCCCAAGCCAACGTCCGCTTCAAGGGTACAACGCCCCCTTTGACACCCTGCTGCACAGCCTGCTTGCCGGCAGCAGACTGCTTGAGGTCACGGTACCGGAGCATGACCGTATTATACGATTCAAAATTGCACCCAAGAGCGCCTACAAAAACCAGACCATCTTTCTCCAACTGGAGTTCACCGGTAAAAACACCAATGCCATTCTGCTTGATGAGAATGAAACCGTCATCGAGGCACTGCGGCACATCGATGGACAACAGTCATTTCGTGTGGTACGCCCCGGGGTTGAGCTCCTGCCCATCCCCCGTAGGGTGCTGTCCCCTGACAGCACCGACAAGCAACATCACGGTAATGATATTACGGATATCGATACCATCTTGGAGGAGCGATACCACACCATACAGCAACAACGCCTTGCCCAGATGAAGCAGCAAAAGCTTACCCAGACAGCCAAAAAGATAGTAAAACTGCAAAAAGAGATAGACAAACTTCCCAGTCCCGAAAAACTCGAAGCACAGGCTGCCACCTACAGCACCTACGGCAACCTCATCCTTGCCAATCTCTACCAGATTAAACCCTACGACAC
>JALTYW010000191.1:0-956 GCA_027046415.1 Sulfurovum sp. | reverse complement strand
AAGATATCAAGGTGAACCGTCTGAGTGACCACTACTTCAACCTTGCCAAACGTGCCAAGAACAAAGCCAAGAATATCCATATCGAAAAAGAGAACCTCCAGAGCAAAAAAAGCTTTTATGACAATATCCACTACGCTATCACACAGGCAAAAGAGCCCTACGAACTGGAACTTCTTGTACCCAAACGGGGCAAATCACAACGCAAAAAAGAGAAGATGCGAGAAGGGGAACTCTTTTGGATAGAGGATTATAAGGTACTTGTCGGACGCAACGCCAAAGAGAATCAGGCACTGCTCAAAGCTGCCAAAAGCAACGACATCTGGATGCATACCCGCGAGATCCCCGGGTCACACGTCATCATCCGCACCGACAAGCAGAACCTCCCCGACTCTGTCCTACAGGCTGCTGCCAAACTCTGTGTAGACTTCTCTACCGACCAGCCGGGCAACTATCTTGTCGACTACACCAAACGCAAATTTGTCAAGATACAGGAGGGATCACATGTCGAGTATGACAAATACCAGACCATCCCCGTACTCAAAGAGGGCGTAGAAATAAGGGTTTAACGCAAAAACTGCTATAATTACTTCTAATACTTTTAACGGGATTTACTCTATGATAAACAAGCTCAGCTCTCTGCAACAACGCATCCTTACCGGTATCGCACTGCTTGCTTTGGTCGGTCTGATCGGCTGGCTCGATAACTTTTTTGTGATGTGGCTCTTCTTGGGAGTCGTCTATCTCTTTGCATTCTATGAGGCGATGAAACTCTTCAGGCTGGTAGGTCCCTCTGCCTACTTTTGGGCAGCTGCACTCTGGCTCTTTGCCTATGTTTATCCCAACCCTGACGATCTTTTCTTTCTCGTAGCGATCATATTCGGGGCGGCTATCGCCTATCTGCACAACTTTGACAAACGACTGATACTCCCTTTTCTCTATCCCGTCAGCGGCATCCT
>JALTYW010000190.1 GCA_027046415.1 Sulfurovum sp. | reverse complement strand
CTTACCGATGGTGTAGTGCATGTACCCTTTGTGGGTGCCCACCACATTACCCTCGGTATCGACCGTCTCACCGGGTTGGTCAATGTTCATGTGGCGTGCCAGTACTTCATCGTAAGTATTTTCCACAAAACATATCTCGCTGCTCTCAGGCTGTGTCGCGAACTCTTGAAGCACATCAATATTTGCCGCATAGGCTTTGACATCGGGTTTTTTCCATGTGCCAAGCGGGAAGATGAGGCGTGGGAGTACCTCTTTTTTAACCTCACACAAAAAATAGCTCTGATCTTTGTTTGGATCGTCCGCTGCATAGATAAACTCGCCGTCACACTGAATGTAGTGACCTGTCGCAACATACTCCGCACCCACTTGGTCGGCAAACTCTATCATCTTTCCGAACTTGATGGTACGGTTACACATCACACAGGGGTTTGGTGTAAGTCCTTGTTTGTAGCTTTCGACAAAATACTCATAGACATTTTGGTTGAAGGCTTCGCTCAAATCGTAAAAGTGTACTTTGATTCCCAGATAGTCTGCGACCTTTTGTACCTTTCGCCAGTTCTCTTCATGGTATCCGGGCTTGTTGTGGAGTTTCATGTAGACCCCTTCAACCTCATATCCCTCTTTTTGCAGCAGTACCGAGGTGACTGTCGAATCGACCCCGCCGCTCATTCCTACCAATACTTTCTTTTTCATTTCAATATACCTTTGTAATCTTCACTGCAACTTCATTGTTTGCATTGACCAGAATAGCTCTGGCAATCTCTCCGTCCCTATGGACAAGGATGGTATGAGGCAGCTCGATGTCAGACATACACGTACTGTATCATCTGTTTTTCTGCACTCTTTCGTGTGTAGTCCCTCAAGAGACAACACCGCAGTATTATCTCTTCAAGGCGCTTCACACAAGGGTTACCCCTCGTTGACATCCCCAATAAATTTCTCAAGCAAATACTCCTTGTTTGCGACCATCAGATCATCAGGTACCTCCTGCCCGACGGAGAAGTAGCTCATAGGAAGCTTGTAGAGCAGCATAAAGTTCAACAGTGTACCAAAGTGACGTGTCTCGTCAAACTTGCTGATGATCACCGAGTCAAGATTGAGAAATGAGAAGTTTTGGTAGATATCATCCATATCCTCATATTTGATCGTTGCCGGCAATACAAGATTGACCTCCAGTACCCTTGGCGTCTCGGAGGTGACGAACTCTATGGTTTTGACAAACTTGTTGGTATCGTACGGGGACATTCCGGCTGTATCAACTAAAATAATGTCATACTCCTCCAACGCTTCAAGATGCTCTTGAAAGGATTCAGGATTTGGTACAGCAAAGTGCTCTATCTGCATGATCTGCGCATAGTGTGAAAGCTGTTCGATCGCTCCTACTTTGTAACTGTCAAGGTTGATGAGGGCAACCTTATAGGGACGGTCGAGCAGATAGGCATACCGTGCAGCAAGCTTCGCGATGGTAGTCGTTTTCCCAACACCGGTAGGACCTACCAGCATGACAATTTTGGGAGAAGAGAGATCTTCCTCTTTCGTCTTCAGGGTCTCATCTATCTCTTCGAGCAGGTAAGAGACAAGCAGCGACTCATCCGCAATAATCGGCGTACCGATCAGTGTCGCGAAGATACTGTCAATCCATTTGGGGGCAATGCCCTTTTTGACAAACAGATCTTTGATCTTTTGTGCAACACTCTCCTCTTTGATGAGATCTCCGGTCAGGTTCTCCTTCATACGGTCGATCTCGGTTTTCAATACACCGATCTCATCGAGCATCTGTGCCTCTTCAGTACTCTTCTTCGGACGGAAATTCTCTATGCCGAACGACTTTTCCCGAAAGAGCGCTTTGTCCACTGCAATGACCACTTCAGCACGTATCTGTCCGTCATCATACCGAAGCTGTTTTGCCGAAACGATCTCAAGATCATCCGTTCCGTACTTCTCTACTGCCTGTGCAAATGCCTCTTTGGGACTTGAAGCCACAAATGTTTCGTTGATCATCATCCTGCCTTTTTCATCATCGAGAGCGGTATGAGTACCGAACTGCGCACATGCCATCCCGGATGCGGCAGTGTCAGTCGTTTGCTCTGCATGGTTATATCATCATAAAATATCAAGTCGATATCGAGTGTTCTCGGCCCGTCTTTAAAGAGCCGCTTTCTGCCAAAACGCTTCTCCGTATGCAATGCATACGCCAGCATCTGCATCGGTGTCAGGTCTGTCGCTACCAACACCACCGCATTGTAAAAGTCCGGCTGCTCGGTATAGCCAAACGGCGGATTACGCAGTATGGGCGACGTTTCAAGCACCTCCAAAAAGCCGCTCTTTTGCCAGAAGACAAAAAGGTGTTCAAAACGCCGCATCACATCACCGATGTTTCCGCCTATGCCCAAAAGTACTTTGTGACGTTTTTTGGACTCTTTTTTTGCATTATAGGGAAAATGCGGGGTAAAAATCAATGTCAGTGCGTCATTTAGCTTTTTTCTTTTTACCATATTTCCCTGCTTTATTTATTTGATGCGTGGTTACGCACCCTACTACTCTTAATTCTTACAGCACCTTCGGTTTTCCATTGACCATCGCGACCATATCTTCGATGCGAATACCAAACTCCCCGGGAATGTAGATGCCCGGTTCAATGGTAAAGACCATACCATCCTCGATGATCGTGTCGGATTTGGAAGCAATGTAGGGCATCTCATGGATGTCCAGTCCCACACCATGCCCTGTCGAGTGTACATAGTACTTTCCAAACCCCGCTTTTTCAATGAAGTCACGTGTGAGCGCATCGACCTCTTTTGCCTTCATGCCGCTGCGCGCTTTGGCAATGGCGCGGTCGTGGGCTTTGAGCACGGTATCGTACGCCTTTTGTATCTTCTTTTTGCCAAACTGCTGTACGGTACCAAATGCAAACTGCTTACCTGCATAGACCGTACGCGTTCTGTCCGAGCAGTAGCGCTTGTACTTCAGCCCCGCATCGACAAGCAGCAGGTCATGCGTTTGCAGCACACTCTTTGTCGGTGTGGCATGGGGCTTGGCAGCGTTGGCGTTGATGGCAACAATAGGATCGAAGCTCAGCTCATACCTGCCGTAGTCGCTCAATACCCCCTTTGCCATGTAGGTCAGTGCGTACTCGTCTTTGCCAAAACCGTTGGCTGCGATCTCTTTGGCAAGATGCTTAAAGGCTTTGCGCCCGAGCTTTGCGGCTTTGGCAAGTATCTTGAGCTCTGCATCACTTTTGATGATGCGTTTTTTGTGTGAAAAGTCAGGCTCGGGTACAAGCTTGCACTTTACCGCTGATGCAATGCGTTCAAAACCGAACACCGTCCACTCTTTGGGATCATAGACGATCTTTTTGATCTTGTGCTTTTTGATCAGCTTTGCCCCCTCACCGTACAGATCAGCAGCAATGACCACCTTGGCACCTTTGACATGCTCTTTGGCATCGACCGTATAACGTCCATCCGTAATGAAATATGCTTCGTTTCCAAACTGCAGATAGAGT
This sequence comes from Sulfurovum sp., assembly GCA_027046415.1. Lineage (GTDB taxonomy): Bacteria > Campylobacterota > Campylobacteria > Campylobacterales > Sulfurovaceae > Sulfurovum. The sequence continues at coordinate 6,937 of JALTYW010000190.1, read as the reverse complement.
GCATTGTCACAGCTGTAGCCGCATTCGTAATAGATAGCGTTTTCGTTTACAAGCATATAGTTCATAGGTTAGCCTTTTGCGGATAGATATGGTACACAGGCAAAACCTGTGCACTGAGAGGGAGGAGCTTACTGCTGTGCAGCCTGCTGTTGTGCCTGCTGTGCTTTTTTCATGGCAGCAACCTCATTGAGGATCTGCGTCATGCCAACCATAGCAAGGTGGTATCCGAACGGTCCCATACCTACGATCTGCCCTGCACATACCGGCGCGGTCAGAGAAGTGTGTCTGAACTCTTCTCTGGCGTGGATATTGCTTAAATGTACTTCGATCGCAGGGATCTTCACTGCCGCAAGCGCGTCACGGATCGCGATGGAAGTGTGTGTGTAGGCAGCCGGGTTGATGATGATACCGTCCGCATCGCCCATACACTCCTGAATACGGTCAACGATCTCACCTTCGAGGTTGCTCTGGAAAAATTCGATCTCCAGATTGTTCTGCTCTGCAAACGCCTTCATCTGTGCATGGATATCCTCAAGTTTCATAGGACCGTAGATATTCTGGTCACGAACACCAAGCATGTTAAGATTTGGTCCTTGAATAACGACTATTTTCATTTTACTACCTTCTTCATGTATAATTTAGGGTATTATTTTATCCAAATAGGTTTAAACCCAAGGAACGTTATAGATGAAAATCATTATCGCTGATTATTTGTACATAGACGGAAACTTCGTCGAGAACCTCGCCATTGCTTTTGAAAGCCGTATCGAAGCGGTCGATCTGCCCGAAAACCTCATTGCCCGCTACCCCGAAGCAGAGCTGATCCGTGCCAAGCCCTACACGGTAATCTACCCCGGATTTATCAACACCCATGTCCATCTGGAGTTCTCCGCCAACCGTACTTCGCTCAAATACGGTGATTTTATGCCGTGGCTTGACTCGGTCATCCAACACCGTGACGATCTGCTGCAGGCATGTGACAATGAGATGATGAGCAAAGAGTGTAACCAGATGCTTCGCTCTGGCATCACCTGCTTTGGTGCCATCTCCAGCTTCGGCACCGAACTGGAAGTGTGCGAGAGTACGCCCCAGCGTGTGGTCTTTTTCAATGAACTCATCGGCTCCAATGCCCAGTATGCGGATATGCTCTACAACGACTTTCTCGAACGCGTCAAAGCCTCTCAAAGCTGCGATAACCAAAGCCGCATTACCCCCGGCATCGCTATCCACTCCCCCTACTCGGTACACCCTGTCATTTTGCAGCGTGCAGTGACCCTGGCAAAACAGCATGCCATGCCGCTAACGACACACTTTCTGGAGTCACAGGCAGAGCGGGAGTGGCTTGAAAAAGGCAGCGGAGACTTCAAAGAGTTCTTTGAAAAGTTCTTCAACACCTCCACTCCGGTAACGACCATCGAGGAGTTCCTCCATGCTTTCGATACCTACCCTGCCCACTTTGTCCACTGTGTACAGGCAAACGAAGCAGAGCTTGCCCACCTCAAAGCCAAAGGGCACACTGTCGCCCACTGCCCACGCTCCAACCGCTATCTTGGCTGCGGACGGCTGGCACTGGAGAACCTTGAAGCGCTGGAGCTTCCCTACACCGTTGCAACGGACGGGCTCAGCTCCAACGACTCACTCAACATCTTCGACGAGTTCAGAGCGGCGCTGATGCTGCACCACAAAGCTCCAGTTGATCTGCTTGCACGCAGGCTCATCAAAGCTTCGACCGAAGATGCTGCCAAGGCACTGGGGCTCAACAACGGCTCACTCAAGGTAGGCAAAGATGCAGACTTTGCCCTCATCACCCTGCCTGAACTGCCAAAACGTCCCGAAGAGATCGCCCTGTGGACACTGCTGCATACCAAAGAGGCAGATGCCGTTTATATTGAAGGAGAACAGTATGTTTAAGAGACTTAGCAACGCTATCAAATGGATCGGTGAGCACTTCAAGGGACTGCTCTTTTTGCTCATCCTTTTTATTGTCCTGATGCCCTCAGCCGAAGCACCGCTGAAAAAACCGAACCTGCAGGAGATCAAACTCTTTGGTCCTATTATGGATGCGGAGAAGATCGTCAAACAGATTGAAGATGCACAAAAAGATCCGCATATCAAAGGGGTACTGCTCAATGTCAACTCTCCCGGCGGTGCCGTACCACCCTCCATTGAAATAAGCTATGCTATCCGTAACCTGCAAAAAAAGAAACCTGTCATTGCCTACGCTTCAGGCATCATGGCAAGCGGCAGCTACTACAGCTCCATCTTTGCCGGCAAGATCATTGCCAATCCCGGTGCCATTGTAGGCTCAATCGGGGTGATCATGGAGAGTGCGGACATCGAGGAACTGCTTAACAAGATAGGGGTCAAACCGCAGATCGTCAAAGAGGGAAAATACAAAGAGGCAGGGACACCCACACGTAAATGGACACCCGAAGAGCGCGCCGAACTCGAACGCCTGACAAAAGATACCTACAAACTTTTCGTCAGCGACGTCGCCAAAGCCCGCCACCTCGACATTAATGCATCAGAAAACTACGCCAATGCTCACATTTTCCTCGCTTCTCGCGCCAAAGAGGTTGGGCTCATAGATGCGGTGGGTACACTCAGCGATGCAAAAAAAGAACTGGAAAAAAGCGCTGGGGTCAAAACACCTGTCTGGAAGAAAAAAGATAAACTGGAGTCGTTCATGGAGAAGCTCACATCTCAAGCGATGTTTCAGATGCAGAGCTATTTTTACGGGTTGAAGGCCAAACTGCCGTACTAAACCGCTTCCGCTGCCTGCATGAAATCTTCCGCAATAGCTTCGGGGTCTTCAAGCCCTATCGATACACGGATAAGCCCCTCTGTCACACCGTTGAATCGGCGTGCCTCCTCGTCAAAGTCACTGTAGATGGTACTTTGCATATGGAGTGCCAAAGTACGGTTATCACCAATGTTGGCGGTAAGTGTGGCAAGTTTGAGGTTGTTAAGCAGCCTGAAGGCACGTTCGGGTGTACCGCACTCGAGTGTCAGCAATGGACCGCAGCCGTTGGAAAAGTCCGAGAGGTAGCGTGCATGGTCTTCGCTTTTTGGCAACGATGGGTGGTTGACCTCAATGCCTTCTGGCAGTGACTCCTCAAGGATCGCCGCTACTTTTGCGACAGAGTTGTTGATGCGTTCTACACGCAGTGCCAGTGTCTCAAGCCCAAGCATGGTCAGGAAAGAACCAAAGGCGTTTGCTGTCATCCCCATATCACGGATGGCACGTTTTTTACAGATGGGAATGAAGGCTTTTTTGCCCGCTTTCTTGACAAATTTGTGCACGTCGGCATACTTATCGTTCAAGAGTTTGTCACCCTCCTCTTTTACCGCTCTAAAGACAGCAATGCCCCCCAGTGCGGTCGAGTTACCGGACATATTTTTGGTCGTTGAGTGCACCACAATGTCTGCACCAAGGTCAAGCGGACGTACCAGCAGCGGTGTGGCGGTGTTGTCCACGACCATCAGGGTTTCATACTTGTTGCACAGGTCGGCGATGGCTTTAAGATCAGGCAGTCTGAGACTCGGGTTACCCACACTCTCAAGCAGTACCATCTTGACCCCTTCGGAGAGTTTCTTCTCCATATAGTCGAAGTCGTTGATGGTGCAGAAGCTGTTGCTGATGCCAAACCGTTTGAGGGTTTCATTTACCAGCGTGTAGGTACCGCCGAAAAATCCGCCCACACAGAGTATCTCGTCACCGCTTTTAAGCAGTGCAGTCGTTACCATGGAGAGTGCTCCCATGCCCGAAGCGGTTGCAATAGCACCAAAGCCACCCTCTATCTTTGCTACAATGCCTTCGAGCTTGGCATTGGTCGGGTTTCCTACCCGTGCATAGAGCGGCTTGTTCACCTCTCCTGAAAAGATTCCCTCGGCTTCCTGAGCATCGGCATATCCGTATGCCGCAGAAGGGGTGATGGTCGGTGCGATGGGCCCGACTTTCCCGCCGACACACTGTACCAGCAGGGTATTATAGTATTCAAAATCGTGTTGCATGTTGTATATTCCTAAATAGAGTAGTTCAGTGCGTAGTTGGCTTTCATTTGATAGTTTTTCAGTTCTGACAAAGGGATGGCAAATACATCCAGGACACCCTGCTGTATATCATCCCAAAAGAGTTTCAATGCCATATTGTCTGTACGGCATATATCAGAAAAAGCGTCTGTTTCAAGAATCTGTATGATATCTCCGAGTGTGATATCTTTCATATCTTTGGCAAGTTTGTAACCGCCATGTGCGCCTTTTATACTGGTCAGTACACCCTGCTTCTTTAGTTCGAGCAGAATCTGTTCAAGAAAACTCTGGGGGATGGAAGCTCTTGCAGCGATCTCTTTGATCTTCAGTACTTCATCATCCTGGATTGCACCCAGTTCATGCAGTGCAGCAACTGCATAGATGGTTTTAGTTGAAATTCCTATCATGTTTCATTACCTTAACTAATTGTAAAGCGTAGTATATCTTACAACCTATACAAAAATCGAATAAAACTTCAAGAAATGTACAAATAATAAGGATCAATGCTACAAAAATTGCAACTTTTATAAAGCCGAACACTGCAAAGACGGTAATGGCAACTGTAGTCAGAAGTCCAAGATAGAGTGCAAAACGTTTTGGTGATTCATCGCTGTAACGCGGTACTGTATTCCAATGTTTCAGGATAGATGATGCCGTCACATAAAAAGGACTGAACTTCTCTTTCCTAAAAACACGCATCATAAAGTCAAACAGGATCACAAATACAAACACAAGGCTGTGTGTAACTGAAAAAAGTACGGTAAATAAAAGTACCTGAAAAGAGACAACCCGTACAAGATTGGTATCGATACGTTTGTTGGAAATTGGGCATGAAGGAGACATAAAAGTCCTTTATAAATAGATAACGAAGCACCTCTAAAGACCCTAGGGCATCACAACATCCGGCTTCCTTTAAGATTTAACAATATAAAGGGGAGACTACAACAATCTTGGAAACCAAATGCCCTTGTCCACTGTGAATTACTAGGGTTTTTACAAGTGCCTTTTTAAATTTTGTAGTTGAAGTTTACCCAAAAAAAATTCTATTGTCAAGTAAATCAATGGATTTTATAGTTATTTAGAATAGTTTTCTGCATTGCTTCCAAATACAAGCGTAAATTCTGTCCCTTTTTCTGGTTCCGATACCAATGTAATATGAATACCATACTTCTCACAAATGCTCTTCACAATACTCAAACCGACACCAAACCCACCGGAGTAGTCGGTACCCCGGCGGAACTTTTCAAACACCTCTTTCTGTTTTTCAGGAGCAATGCCGATACCCTCATCTTTGATATGCAGTATTCCATCATTGAAATTGATTGTAATCGTCGAGCGTCTTGGTGAGTACTTGATGGCATTGCCTATAAGATTGCCAAGCAGCAGCTGAAGCTGGGGTTGAGGCATGCGATATCTGTACGGTTCAACATGGGTTTCAAAACCTATCTGCTTCACCTCTGCAAGCGGACGGTAGTAGGCGATGCTCTTCTCTACACTCTCCCCGACATCGATCACCTCATCGACCTCCTTCTGTTCAGAAAAGTTCAGGTAGGTCAATGATCGGTAGATGTCGTAGAGCTGACGGGTACTGATGGAGATGTTTTTGAGTGTTTTGGGTGTACACTCCCCCTGCTTGAGCGCCTGTTCGGTCGCCATACTGAGTGCCGAGATAGGCGTATTGAGCTCATGGGTAATATCATTGATAAAATGCTCTATCTGGGCAACACGCTGATGCAAAGGACGCATAAAAATCTTTGAAAGCACCCACGCAACGATCACTACCAGCAAAAAGATCATCAGCATTACTTTTAGTACAAGTGCTTTCAGGGCTGCTATTTCTTTTGAGGGCATGGTTGTCTGCAAAACAACATACCGGATATTCAAATGGTCTCTTGGTGCATCGGATATGAGCACATTGTAACCGTCTGATTTAAAATAACCAGGTTTGTCCGGAAGTTGGGAAACAAGCAGTTTTCCTCCGGATACACTTCCGTTAGTATCTATCAGCGCAAGTGTTACCTCTTTGGGAAGCACAACCGGTTTGAGCGGTATACCATGCATATGCGCAGTGATGATCTCTCCTGCTTCAACATCGGCAAAGTGTTCAAGCCTGTAGTAGGTTTCATTCTCCAACGCACGCTTCTGGGCGATGTAGTACCAGTATCCGACCAGAAGGATAAATAGAAGTGAGGAGACGATGTAGAGCCCAAGAAAGGAGTAGAACGATTTTTTCTCCAACTCATTCATAGCGGTAGCCTGCCCCTCTTTGCGTCTTTATCTTTTCACTGCCGATGATCTCTCTGAGATTTCTGATATAGGAACGCAGTGTTGCATCGCTGGGCAGTTGGTCAAACTCCCAAATGTTTTGCACAAGCTCCTCCGTAGAGATGAGCCTGTGTGGGTGTGCGACAAAATAGGAGAGGATCTCATGCTCTTTGGGTTTGAGCAGTATCTCCTTGCCGTTTTTACGCACCATGCGTCTGGAAGGGTAGTACATCAAATCTTCTCCCAATGTCATCTTCTCTTCCTGTTCGATATGGAAAAGAACCTTGCTCTTGTCGATACGAAGTCTCAGCTCCTCAAGCTCAAAGGGCTTTTTGATGTAGTCATGCGCACCGGCATCGAAACTTTTTCGAAGATGTTCCGTATCGTCATATGCGGTGATGATAATGGCGGGGGTTGTGTCGTTAAAACTGCGAAGTTCCCTGATCAGCTCAATACCACTGATCCCGGGAACATTGACATCGAAGATCAGAAGGTCATACTTTGTTGTATCGAGCATCTCCTGTGCTTCCTGTGAATCGTACGCATGGTCTACACTGTAGTATCCGTTCAGATAATCGGTAATGATCTCACCCAGTACCGGATCATCCTCCATCAGCAATATTCTCATTCTCTATACTCC
>JALTYW010000189.1 GCA_027046415.1 Sulfurovum sp. | reverse complement strand
TCCTTAAATTGGAATAAAAGTGTTTTGTAGAGGTGATCTCTTGTGGTCGCCCAATGAAAGAGAGGAAATAAGATGATAAAAGTCGGTGTTGTGGGTGCCAGTGGTTATACGGGACTTGAACTGGTAAAGATGCTTATTGGCCATCCGGGGTTTGAACTTGCCTATCTGGCGACAACACAGGGTGATACGATGATAGAAGCACTGCATCCCTCTTTGGAAGGGGTGGTGACCATGCCTGTGGAGAAAGCGGATGTGGCAAGTGTGACACATGCGTGTGATCTGGTCTTTCTGGCGCTGCCGCACAAAGCCTCTATGGGGTTTGCCAAAGGGTTGCTTGAGAATGGATTGAAGGTGGTTGACCTCTCAGCAGACTATCGACTGGAGATGGATACGTACGAGGCAAACTATTGTGCACATGAAGACAAAGCGCATTTGCCTGAAGCAGTCTATGCACTCATCGAGTACTATCGTGAAGAACTCAAAAACACCAATCTTGCCGCAGGACCGGGATGCTACCCCACAGCCACACTGCTGGGCATTTTGCCGTTTATTCCTTACATTGACACTTCTGCACCACTCTTTGTCGATGCCAAATCGGGTGTAAGCGGTGCAGGAAAAAAACTGAGTGAAACGACCCATTTTGTGACAGTTAATGACAATATCTTTGCCTACAACCCGCTCAAACACCGCCATGCGCCTGAGATCGCAGAGAAGATAGAGAAGATCCACGGTGCCAAGATGCATGTTAACTTCGTGCCGCATCTCATTCCTGCTACGCGTGGGGAACTGGTCTCTGTCTATGCGACACTTAAAGCAGACATTGACCCGATGATGGTACTCAAAGAGCACTATGCCAACGACCCGTTCATCCGTGTGCGAGAAACACCGGTAAGCATTAAAGATACCGCCGGTACGCACTTCTGTGACATCTATGCCGCAACCAACGGCAATGCCCTTTTTGTAAGTTCTGCCATAGACAACTTGTTACGCGGTGCCTCCTCACAGGCACTGGCTGCCGCCAACCTGATGTGTGGATATGAAGAGGGGATGGGACTGCCGACAGTGGCGTGTGTGCCGTAGGTAGTATTATTTATTTACAATTTCCATTGTGGGTAAGTTTTCCAAGTAAACGAAACAATGTTTGCAGTTTTGAGATTTTTTTCATAAAATAGCAAGAGTGTTTATACTGAGGTGAAAAAGTGAAGATAATATCATTAACTGCAGCAGTTGTACTGTTTATCGGATGTGGGCAGGGTAGTTCAACAGATACTATAAATAATAGTTTTCCAATAGATGATCCAACGACTTCTGTGCAAGATGGTATTGGGGGGATTGATCGTTATAAACCAGAAGTTCGTACATCTTGGCAATGGCAGTTAGAAGGAACTGTTGATCTTTCTGTTGATGCCAATCTTTATGATATAGATCTGTTTAATAGTAGCGAAGTATTAATACAATCACTAAAAAATAATGGGAAAATGGTCATATGCTATTTTAGTGCAGGAAGCTATGAAGAGTGGAGAGAAGATGCTGGACTTTTCCCTTCTTCTGTTGTGGGCAATGATTTGGATGGTTGGAAGGGTGAAAAATGGCTTGATATCAGAAGTGAAGATTTAAAGCCAATTATGATTGCAAGGCTTGATTTGGCAAAACAAAAAGGTTGTGACGGTGTTGAACCGGATAATGTGGACGGGTATACCAATAATACCGGACTTAACCTAACTGCGAATGATCAATTGGTGTATAATAAGTTCATAGCAACAGAAGCTAAAAAAAGAGGACTTAGTGTTGGACTTAAAAATGATCTCGATCAAGTTGAAATTCTAGAGCCGTTTTTTGATTTCAGCGTCAATGAGCAGTGTCACCAATATAATGAGTGTAATAAGTTACAGCCTTTCATTGAAAATAATAAACCGGTTTTTAATGCAGAATATGCACAGGAATATGTTGATAATACAAACGGTGCAAGAGATAGAATGTGTACCGATGCGATAGCGAAGGGATTTAGAACATTAGTACTGCCGATGGACTTGGATGGCAGTTTTCGATATAGTTGTGATGAATAACTATGATTTAGGCGCAGGATATCAAATATTAGGTAGAGTCTTGGCTGAACAGGTTAGAATTTTGGGAAATGATATTGTCAAGTTTCAAAGAAAGCGGCAAAGTTAAGTGATGTTATAATGAATAAAAAACGGAGCGATGTAAATAAAAAAA
>JALTYW010000188.1 GCA_027046415.1 Sulfurovum sp. | reverse complement strand
ATACGAAAGTTTTCCATAGTTAACACTATTTTAACAAAATAATACTATAGTTTTATACCAAAATTCTTTATAGGACAGCATCACATGAACAATATCGACCTTGCCATTATCCTCACTACCGCATTTTTGGGCAGTGTCGGTCACTGTATCGGCATGTGCGGGGGGATTGTCGTCGCCTACAGTTCAGGAAAGATCGACCCCGAATCTTCATGGAGCAGACAGACCCTCTCCCACCTTGCCTACAACTTTGGAAGAGTCACCACATATACTGCACTGGGTGCGATTTTCGGTCTGCTTGGAAAGGTCATCGCCTTTACGCCTACCACCAAAGGAGTTCTCTTTGTCCTAACAGGGTTACTGATGGTCGCAGCAGGGGCATCTTTGCTTGGCAACTTCAAGTTTCTCAACTCCGCAGAATTTGCCGTCTCCAAATACAGCTGGTTTCAAAATGCCTTTAAAAAACTGATACACGACCGTTCACTACCAAGTTTCTATATGCTCGGTATGCTCAACGGACTCATTCCCTGCGGGCTTGTCTACTCCTTTGCCATCATTGCCGCAAGTACCGCAAGTCCGCTCTGGGGTGCAGCAGTCATGGCAACCTTTGGACTGGCAACCATCCCAGCCCTCTTCTTTCTTGGAACCGTTACCAAATTTTTACAGCAGGGCTCTTTGCGCAGTATCATGATGAAGATGGCATCGATGCTTGTTATCTTCTACGGTTTGTTCGTGCTCTACAAAGGGTACAACTTCATCGCCCATCCCAAAGAGATGCAGCAGATGCTTGACAATATGCATCAAAAAAGTACAAACGACAAGGTGATGCAAAAATGCGGCGGTATGAAGTGTGCACCCGGCAAATGTGGCTGATAGCCGCATTGCGCTATAATCCTTTTTATGAACCATACCAAAACATACGCCTATCCCCACAAACCGATTCCCTTTGATTTCAAACAGACTGTAGAACGCTTTTTTGTCGAAGAGATTCCCCTTTACCCCTTTACAGGAAAAGGAAACTTTCTCATCCTCAAGATCAAAAAAACCGACATGAGCACCCACAAGCTTCTAAGTGTCCTTGCCAAAGCGGGAGAACTTAACGAACGTGACATCGGATATGCCGGTCTTAAAGATAAAAGTGCCACGACCATTCAGTACATCTCCGTTCCCAAACAGGCAGAAAAAGCCATTGCAAAGAACCTTACGACCGAACGGGTAGAAATATTGGAAAAAACCTACAACAAAGCACCCATCAAAATAGGACATCTTAAAGGCAACCGTTTTTCTATTATCCTACACAATATGCAACCAGGTGATGCCAAATTTTTCAATACCACTGCCAAGATGATGCAAAAAAAAGGTATCCCGAACTACTACGGATACCAGCGTTTCGGGGAAGATGCAAAAAGCTACCTGCAGGGAAAAGAGATCGCCCACTCAGGCAAACGGCTTAAAGGCAGCCGTGAAAAGCTGCTTGTGAGTGCTTACCAGAGCCACCTTTTCAATCAGTGGCTCTCCATGCGTGTCTCACTCTCAGCCACCATTGCCGCAAAAAGTGTCAAAGAGGCTGCCAAAGTGCTCAAATACCCCGAACCGCTTGTCGAAGTGCTTGCCAAACAACCCCAGTTCTTCAAACTCTTTCTGGGTGATGTGATGATGCCCTATCCGCACGGAAAGATGTGGTATGTCACACAGATGCAGCAGGCTGCCGAAGCTTTTGCCTTGGGCAAAGCAGCACCGACAGGACTACTTTGTGGTGAACGTGCCCAGCGTGCCAAAAACGATGCAGGCTACCTTGAAGCCTCCTACGATGACGATGAACTCACATCACTCCGAGGAGACAGACGGTTTGCATGGATATGGCCAAAAGAAGTGGAAACTGCCTACAACGCGACATCAAAAACGATGCAGGTTGACTTCTACCTTCCCAAAGGTTCCTACGCAACCACCTTCCTTGAAGAGATTGGCAAATGCTCTTTGAAAGGTGGATAACAGTTACTTCTCTTTTTTTGGAATGAACTTACCGCATCCCTTCTATTTAGTACCGCCGAAAGTCTTTACTTCCACTGCCGTTTTGTTCAGATAAATCTCCTTGCGGTGGCAGTTTGGTCCCTCAACACACTCCATATTGTCACATCCGACATTTTCAGGTACTTTTGCCATAACAGCTCCTTAACTATTTTATTTTTTAAAACTATACACAAATAAGTTAAATCAATCTGTCTATCATTAAAC
>JALTYW010000187.1 GCA_027046415.1 Sulfurovum sp. | reverse complement strand
CATTAAAGCAACGTGTGTAAAGTTCTTGATATCTTCTTTTGCAACATGGTATGGGTGGATGAACCCTTTGTTGATAAACTTTGCTCTCATTGTCCCTTCAAGAAGAGGTTTTTTTGGGGTTATCCACTGTTCACCGTCAAAAAATGCGATGTTGGCGATGGTTGTATCGGTAATCAGATCGTTTTTTTCTATGAGTATGTCATCATACTCCGGATAGGTTTTCAGGAGTGTTTCAAATGCATGCCGATTGGCATATTTATAGGGATAGGCTATATCGGATTGGACGATTTTAAGTTTCTCAATTTTTTTTGGGGTATAGGGAAGGTACTCTATGTCCTCGACAGTATCGGTATAGAGTATTCGGCAACGGAATACCCCTTCTTGCTTGGGGGGATCGATAAGGGATGAGAGTTGCAACGGGGGGACATGCCGGAAGTGTGCTTCCCTGCTTTTGTCAAAACGCATCTGGTGATAAGAAAGGTTGATGATCTTCCCCTCATCGATGCGGATAGTTTCAAGCAGAAGCGGTTTTTTTTGTGACATGTGGATCAGATATCGAAAAGCTCAGTGGAGAGATAGCGTTCTGCTGTATCACACAAAATCGTGACAAATGTTTTCCCTTTGTTCTCAGGACGTTTGGCAAGTTCATAGACAGCTTTGAGATTGGCACCGGAAGAGATACCGATGAGCAACCCCTCATCTTTGGCAATTCTTGCAGCCATTTCAAAGGCATCGTCGTTGGATACAGCGATGACTTCATCATAAATTTCAGTATTGAGAATATCGGGGATGAAGCCTGCACCGATACCTTGAATTTTGTGTAAACCTGCCGGTTTCCCTTCAAGTACTGCAGAAGTAAGCGGTTCTACAGCAACAACACCGATATCCGGATTGTGTTCTCTAAGTACTTCCGCCGTACCGGTAAGGGTACCTCCTGTTCCGACAGCAGCGACAAACATATCGAATTCTCCCTTTGTATCGTTCAAAATCTCTACAGCCGTAGTGGTTCTGTGTATTTGAGGGTTGTCAGGATTGCTGAACTGTTGCAGGACAATGGCATCATCAAGCTCATTGACAAGCGCATTGGCTTTGTCTATCGCACCGTTCATGCCATCTTGTGCCGGAGTCAGTACCAGTTTGGCACCAAGGTGGCTGAGCAGTTTGCGTCGCTCCATACTCATAGAGTCAGGCATGGTAAGAATGAGGGACAACCCTTTGGCTGCACAGATTGCTGCAAGACCGATACCGGTGTTGCCGCTGGTAGGTTCGATAATTGTTGTTGTTTTTTTTATCTCTCCCCGTTTCATCGCTTCGTTTATCATATTGTATGCGATACGGTCTTTGACCGATGAGGTAGGATTCATGAATTCACATTTTCCCAAAATGGTTGCACCGGTCTCTTCAGAAAGTACATTGATCTTTACCAAGGGGGTGTTGCCTACAAGCTCTTCGATATTTTGAGCGATCATGATGACATCCTTTAAAAAGTATTAAAAATTTTGATCTAATCAGTATTTATGTAATTATACATCAATATTACTTTTGACTAAGTGGTTTGAACGCATAATCCTCATCATCATAATACTCAATATCGCCGTTTTCGATATTGTAATGCCATCCATGCAGGTAGAGTTTCCCCTCGTCCACACGTCTTTTAACAGCAGGATAGGTCAAAAGATTATCAAGCTGGTGAATGACCGATACTTTTTCAGTATAACGCAACAGCTCTTCATGCGGGCGCTCTTTGTGGGTAAGCAGTGCCACTTTTTTGGCGGCATGTCCCAGTTCGAGCCATTTGATGGTATGGATATTCTCGGGAGTTGCTTCAATATTTTTGTAAAGAGCTGCGATCGCGCCGCAGTGGGAATGTCCGCAGACAATAATGTCGGAGATTTCCAACACTGAAACGGCATATTCGATGGCAGATGCCGTGGCATGGTAGTCGGCATCGGGTCTGAAAGGTGCGACAAAGTTGCCGATATTTCTGACAATGAAAAGATCACCCGCTTTGCTGCCGGTGATCATGGCAGGCATGACGCGTGAATCACTGCAACCGATGAAAAGTGCTTTAGGGCTCTGCCCCTCTTCTACCAGTTTTTTGAAACGCTCTTTATTCTGGTTGAATTTGACCTTTTTAAAGTTCTCGTGACCGCTCTCGAAAGCTTTGATAGAATTATCCATCTATGACCTCCCTAATACTGTAGTCGATGGTCTCACTGGCATACATCGGTACCACACC
>JALTYW010000186.1 GCA_027046415.1 Sulfurovum sp. | reverse complement strand
TTTCCTTTGTCATGCTATTTAAAAAATATGATACTGAAAATAAAATTTATATTGCATACAGGTCACACCACTCCTCAAAGTTCAGTAGTGACCAAATAAAAAGCCGACGGTTTTTCTCGCCGTATATATGTTCTTTAACCAGTTTTTGTGTAGCGTCTGGATCGATGTATTGGTAGATGTGTGCATTGGGGTTGAGAAGTCTTGTTTTGACGAACTCGATGCTCTCGCCTTTGAACCAGCTGTTGTCCGGGGAGCTGAAGCCCTGTTTGACCGCTTTGTGGATGTCTTCAGGGATATATCGGCTCATGGTCTTTCGGAGTATGTCTTTGCCATCGTTTGTCTTTTGCAGTTTGCCCACTTCGTTCTCGTTCATCTTTTTGACATGGTCAAGATTGCGAAGCTTCATTTTGGCAGGGATCTTTTGGGCGAAGTCGACAAGGTCATTGTCCAAAAACGGTACACGTGTCTCAAGTGAATGTGCCATGGAGAGCTTGTCGTCGACCACGAGCAGACCGTGCAAAAAGGTTTTTGCCTCAAAGTAGAGTGAATGGTTGATGTACTCTTCCGGACTTTGTCCTATTGTTGGTGTTTTGAAGACACCGGCAAAAATGTCCCGTGTCCAGACATGTTTGACATCTTCCAAAATAGGGGAGAATACATTGTGTATCTCTTTGTTGGGGATAAGGCGTTGCCAGAAGCTATAGTATTTGTCGATGTAGTCGTCAAAGTCACGGTTGTTGGTTGCACGGTAGTAGCGCCAAGGGTAACCCGCAAAAAGCTCGTCTCCGCCTGCACCGCTGAGGACGACTTTGACAAAACGGCTTGCAAGCTTTGCCGCATAGTAGTTGGGGTAGCTTTGCCCGACCCTTGGCTCTTCGAGATGGTAGGCAAAATCATGCATACAGCGTTCCATATCGCCTGACTTGAGCACCATTTCATAGTGTTCTGTTTTGAATTTGTAGGACATATATTCGGCTTTTGCACGCTCGTCATAGGTAAGCTCCATGCCGCTTGCACTGCTGAGGTCAAAGCCGACTGTAAAGGTCTTCAGGAAGTGGTTTTGCTGTTGAAAGTGGTTGGAGGCAATAGCGGTGATGGAGCCGCTGTCCATACCGCCACTGAGATAGCTGCCTACCGGTACATCAGCAACGAGCTGGCGTTCGACTGCCTGTTTGAAGAGACGGTCGAGTTCTTCGATGTACTCTCGTTCATCTTTTACCTGTTCGGGTTCACTGAAATCCCAGTCCCAGTACTGTCTGGGTTTGAGTGTCGTGTGGGCATGCGGGTCAAGCAGGTCTATCTCGAGGAAATGTCCCGCTTCGAGAATGTGTATATCTTTATGCAGTGTTTTGTTGGTGAAGATGTTCTGAAACGTAAAATATTCCAAAAGGGCTTCTTTGTCCACCTGTGGTGTATATGCTTTGTATTCCAAGATGGATTTGATCTCACTTGCATATAACAATGTGTTGTCGTTGGTTAGATGATAGTAAAGGGGTTTGATACCATACCTGTCACGTACCAGATAAAACTTCTTTTTAAAGTTGTCATAAAGAGAAAACGCGAACATGCCGTTAAATTTGTTGATGCACTCGATACCCCATTCGATATAGGCATAGATGATTACTTCGGTATCGGTATCGCTTTTGAAACGATGGCCGTATTTTTCAAGTTCGGCTCTTAATGCTTTAAAATTGTAAATCTCACCATTGTAGGCGATCCAAATATTCTTTGAAAGGTCAGACATCGGTTGATGACCGGCGTAGCTGACATCGAGAATGGAAAGCCTTCTGTGTCCCATATAGAGGTCATAATCATGGGCATGAAGCTCTCTTTGTGCCGAGTTGGATTCTATGACAGGCAGCATATCATCGACATTTTTAAATTTGGCATCTGTAAGGTTTTGATAGAAAGATACCTTTTTATTGTGTCTTGCCCCCGTATGAAAACAGAGATATCCCGCATCATCCGGACCACGGTGGGCGATTTTGTCCGCCATGGGTTTGATATAGTCAACATTGACAGACTGTCTGCTTAAGCTCAATGCACCTACGATACCGCACATATTATTTTAAAGCCTCTTTTATATTTGAAACGACATATTCAAACTCGTTATCACTCATGCCGGCATAGAGAGGCAGGGCGATGGAGAGTCTGTCTGCAGCGTAAGACCGGAGAAAGTCCTCGTCGGCAAAACCGTTTTTGTCTTTGTAGTAGCCAAGCGTATGTACAGCGTGTGTCCCCTGGCGTGTAGCGATATTGCGTTCCTCAAGCTTCTCCATGAAAAGGTTGCGTTTGAGGTTGATCTTGTCTACAAGGGACTTCAGGTCTGCCAGTGAAGCAGTGGTATGCGGATCGAGCAGTTCGCTGACATCTTCGCCGCCTGTAAAGAGACAGACATAAGACTGATAACCGTGTTTATAGCCTTCAGGAATGAACGGAGGCATTAAAAAGTCTGACAACTTCTGTTTATCTTCGTCGTTTACACAGACACTTCTAAGCGCCTCATCATATTTGGCCGCTACATCTCTTCGCCCCTGCATGATGGACTCTTTTTTGTCCATCTGGCAGACACCAAGTGCCCCCTGCATGTCTGTCATACGGTAGTTGTAGCCTCGCATCGTAAAGTCAGGAAGGAGTGAGCCGCCTTTCTCTTTGTGGCGCTGAAGATCCGACTTGCTGGCACCATGGTCTTTAAGTTGGGAGACGACCGCGGCGATGGCGTCATCATCTGTGATGAGCATACCGCCTTCACCTGTACAGATGGATTTTCTCGGGTGAAAGGAAAAGCATCCGACATCACCAAAGGTACCGGAATGTTTCTCGCCTATCCAGCCGTCAAAACCGCATGCGGAATCTTCAATGACCTTGAGCCCATGTTTTTGTGCAAGTTCCATGATATAGGGCATATTCGCACAGAGTCCAAAGAGATTGACCGGCATGATCGCCTTGATAGCGGGATCGTTTACAATCAGTCTCTCAAGCTGTGTTTCATCAATATTGAACGTACGCAGGTCAATATCGCAGAACACCACTTCGGCACCGGTATACTCTACGGCATTGGCAGAAGCGATGTAGGTAAAGGAGGGAACAATTACTTTGTCTCCACGGCCAATACCCATAGCTTCAAGCCCAAGATGCAGTGCTGTGGTACATGAGGTGGTGGCGTGTGCATGTTTGCTGCCTGTAAATGCCGCAAACATCTCCTGGAACTTCGCTACATTAGGTCCCTGTACCACCCATCCTGTCTCCAGTGGTTTGACAATGGCCGCTGCTTCCTCTTCTCCAAAAATGGTTTTCGTAATCGGTATATTCACTCTGTTTCTCCGTAATAGTGTTTGTAAAATCTCTTTGGATCGAGACATGTTTTGTAGTGGTAATGCGCCTTTATCTCTTCCCAGTCTGCGTCAGGACGGCAAAGTGGCAGACCACCCTTTCCGTCGTAGATAAAGAGTATCTGCATGATCTGCGCATACCATGCATCAAGATCGAGATCTTCCATGAAAAAGGCATAGTTCGTCTTGCCGGAGCGGTCTGTAAAGTGCATGGTGTCCGGCCCGTCTGTGGCAAGTGTGATGCGGTGTTTGATAGCGTCCTGCTGTGTTGCAATATCGTATGCGTTGAGAAAGCCGCGCTTTGGATCGAGAAAGAGCATATTGTTGTCAATATCGGCAAGTACCCACTTGCCATCGATCTTGACTTCAAGCAGAATGTGCCCGTTGTCATAGCTGTTGAAGTTTCTGCCGCGGTTGAAATGGATCAGCCTGCTTCTTATCCCCACTCTTCTGAGATGGGTATGTACATAGTTTGAGACCGGACCACAGGTCATTGAGAGGTTGCCCTGTCTTTGCAGTTTTACCAAAGATTTGAACGGTTTTCTGTCATCTCTGTTGCCGTGTTTGACACTCCATGCGAAGGAAGAAAGGAGTGTAGGCACATCATTCTCGTAAATGATCAGTTGCAAAGAGTCATGGTTGGCCACGTCAAGAATGCGGTGCAGCCCTTCACGGGTAAGGTCATACCGGATACCGTGAAAGGTATAGAAACCTTTTGGAAAAATGAGATGTTTGCTGAAAAGAAGGTCATTTTTCGGAAGGCTTGATGAAACAGTTGTATTGACATGAAGAATGGGATGTGTCACTACAGCATTTCTCATCAAATCCGTTTTGTGGATGTTATTACCAACAAATGCATACACGGATGACCTCGCTATTATACCTGGGGCAGGTGTCTCTTCAAGCAGTGCTGTGGCACCGTGAAGAGAAGAGAGGCAAAAGAGTGCACTGAGGCATGTCAGAAAGGTGTGTTTCATCTGCCGGGTTATCCTTTGATACCTTTGGCTTCTCTCCATCGGATCAGTTCTTTAAGTCCCTCCTCCAGAGAGTATTTATATCGGAATCCAAGCTCTTTTTCAGCCTTCTCTCTCGACCCTATTCTGTTTTGTACGAACTGTCTTGCATCATCGGCACTGTAGGGCTTGTACTGGATTTTCAGGTCGGAGTTTTTAAGTCTGAGCATTGTGTCGCACAGCTCTTTGACCGTTGTCTGTATTTCCGTACCGACATTGTAGTAGCCAAAGTCTACATCGGCTTTTGCCGCAGCAATGTTGCATCGGGCGACATCTTCCACGTAGATGAAGTCATATGCCTGCGTTCCATCCCCGTTTACTGTAGGGGCTTCGCCTCGGTCGATCTTGTTTAGAACGATCGGTACAACACCGCTGTAGACAGCATGCTGATCCTGCCCCGGACCATAGACGTTCATATAGCGCAGTCCGATGACCTTCAGTCCATAGCGGTCATTAAAGGCTGTACACATCGCTTCGCCGGAGATTTTTGTAGCACCGTAAAAGTTTTTGTTATTGAACGGGTGGTCTTCGGTCATAGGTACTTCCACCGCATCCCCGTAGACTGAAGCGGAAGAGGAATAGATAAGTTTTTTGACATTGTGTTTGACACAGGCCTCAAGCACATTGAATGTACCTGCAACATTGACATCGAAAGCCGTTCTCGGATAGTCTTTGCAGTGCAGCAGCCACATTGCGGCAAGGTGGAAGACATAGTCGATGCCCTCCATTGCGGTATCGAGTACGTCTGTCTCCCGGATATCACCGCCATAGGGGTAGATAGAACAGCGTGGATCCTTGAGTGCCTCTTCAATGTTTTCCATTTTCCCGCGGGTAAAGTTGTCGTAGACAATGACCTCTTTGACTGGCTCTTTTAGCAGCTCTGTCAGTACAAAGCCTCCTATGAAACCGGCACCGCCGATTACTAATACTCTTGCATCTTTCAAACTATTTGACATCACTTTTTTCCTTGTTTGTATATATTTCTCTGACAACGTGTCGGGCAAAGGCAAATGAACAGGTAAATGCGGGACTGACAGCATTGAGAATATGTGTTGAGCCCGCTGTTTGCTCTACAACAAAATCCTGTACCAGTTCATTGGTCTGTATGTTAAGAAGCTGTGCCCGTATTCCTGCCGGCATCGGTTTGAAATCGTCACCGATTTGTTTTACCATCCTTTTTGCCTTCCGGATGAAAACAGGGTGATGGTAGTGCTTCATTTCAGTGAGCGCAAGATCCCTGAAATGAAATGCGTTCAGCAGGAAAAGTTTGCTCTCATAGTATAGTATTTCTATCATTTCGAACAAGTTAAAATGTGCCAATCCCCGGTAATTCTCTCTCCAAAATGCGGGGATGGCTGTGGGACCTATTTTGATACTGCCGTCGGCTGTAATGGTGTAGTGTACACCAAGAAAAGGATTATTGAGGTTCGGGACGGGGTAGATATTGGTTTTGATGGCATCTTTGTTGCCGTTATATTTGAGGTAGATCCCTTTAAAAGGCAGCATGGTATAGTCCTTTGCAAGCCCGAACTGTTTTGCAATCTTGTCGGCATAGGCACCGGCCGCATTGACAAAGTAGTCATATGTAAAATCCAGATGGCTGCCAAAAGGTGTATTGAAATAAAATGCCACACCCTGTTGCTCCAAAACCTCTTTGAGCACACGGCAGACATGCTTTGGATCGACAGAAGCTGTTGTAGGGGAGAAGAGTGCCTGCCTGTATGTCCTGACATTCGGATCGATCTTCAGGGCTTCTTCTTCGGAGATAAGTGTTGTATCTACCCCGTTCGTCTCAGCCCTTTTCTGCAGTTCTTGCAGCCCTTCAAGTTCCGTTTTGTCTTTTGCGACTACGAGTTTTTGAGTCTGACGTACAGGGATGTCGTTGACTTGACAGAAGGCTTTCATAAGTCTGTTCCCTTCGACGGTAAAACGTGCTTTGAGACTGTCGGCTGTATAGTAGAAACCTGCATGAAGTACACCGCTGTTTCTGCCGCTTGCATGCATCGCGACATCTGATTCCTTGTCGATGATGGCAATACGCACCGCCGGGTCATCCTTTAGAAGCTCATGGGCAATCGTCATACCGATGATACCTGCTCCCGTGATGAGATAGTCGTAGCGTTTCAAACGATGCTCCCTGTATCTACAGAATAGCTGCTGTGTGCTTCTATCAGGAGAGACATGCTGAGATCTCCTGAACGATATAGGCTATCTCTTCATCAGAAACATACGGATTCATCGGAAGAGAGAGAATCTGCTTCGAAACCGTTTCGGCAACGGGGAATGCATTCTCCTGATAGCCTAGATAGGAAAAGCACTCCTGCAGATGAAGCGGCATGGGGTAGTGTATGGCAGTAGGGATACCAGCCTCTTTGAGTTTTGCTTGTAGCTCACTTCGTGCGGCGTTGGAAGTGTTAACCCGTATGGAGTATTGTGCCCAGGCGGAGGTTCTGTCTTTTGCGGTTGAAGGTGGAAGGATGAAGGTAGAAGGATTCATCTCCAACCATTCAAGCCCGTCTTTCTTCCTTCTCCCTTTTCCCTTTTCTCTGAACAAACATGTATATTTTTCAGCGACTTCTTGCCTGAGGGATAGGTCTTTTGTATAGTGTTTGAGTTTGACATTGACAACTGCGCACTGGAGTGTGTCCATCCTCGCACCAAGACCTATGTACTTATGATGATAGCGTTTGTTTTGTCCATGGACTCTTAGCATTTTCATCTTTTCTGCCAGCTCGTCACTGTTTGTTAACACCGCTCCGCCATCTCCGAAACATCCAAGTGGTTTAGCAGGGAAAAAGCTGGTGGTGTAGATATCTGCATAATGTACTTCAGTTTTGTTTTTGTATGTTGCACCGAATGACTGGGCACCGTCGATGATAGTGTATAGTTTTTGGTTTTTGGTTTTTAGTGTTTTGTCTACGATAGTCTGTATCGCATCCATGTCTGCCGGTTGTCCGTAAAGGCTGACAGGCATGATCGCTTTTGTTTTTTCTGTGATGGCAGCTTCTATTTTGGCGGGGTCTATGTTGTAGGTTGTCTCATCGATGTCGACAAAGACAGGTGTGGCACCAAGCAGGGCAATGGTCTCTGCTGTAGCGATGAAGGTAAAAGGTGTTGTGATAACTTCGTCTCCCGGACCGATACCCAATGCCATCATAGCAAGCAGAAGGGCATCTGTACCGCTGGAACAGGTCAGTGCATGCCGGGCACCGGTGAAGTGCTGAAGGTTCTCTTCAAGCTGCTGTACCTCTTCACCCATGATGTAGTTGGATCTGTCAAGTACTTTATGGATCGCACTGTCGATCTCCTCCTTGTATCGTTGATACTGATACTGCAAATTGGCGAAATCAATAGTGGGTTTTGGTTTTTGGTCTTCGGTGTTTTGCATTATTTTTTTCTCACTTTCAGCGCATCGTCGATCAGCTCATATGTTGCAAATGCATCTTCTGCTTTGTTGTTTTGAAATTTTAGTGTATTGCCTGAGATCCCGACCCAGCCGATCTGTCTTGCCGGGACACCGACCATCAGTGCATACGGTTTGACATCTTTGTTGACAACTGCACCTGAGCCGATAAGGGCATACTCACCGATGGTGATGCCGCAGACGATTGTAGCGTTGGCACCGACTGAACACCCTTTTTTAAGAAGGGTCTTTTTAAACTCATCTTTGCGCTGAATAAAAGCTCTGGGATTGATAACATTGGTAAAAACCATAGATGGACCAAGAAAGATATCATCCTCAATTTCGACACCTTCATAGATGCTGACATTGTTCTGTACTTTGACCCCGTTGCCTACAGTGACATTCGGCCCCACAACACAGTTTTGTCCAAAAGAGCAGTCAGAACCGATGGTGGTATTTGGCAAGATATGGGAAAAGTGCCAGATTTTGGTATCGTCACCTATAATGACATTATCATCAATATAGGATGATTCATGATAATAGTAGTTTTTTGTTTTTTTTTTTTGGTTTTTAGCTGAGGTCTGGTTTCTGCTTTCTGGTTTTTGGTTTCTGGTCATTTTTTCGAGTCCCTTTTCAATGAACTTATTAAGGCGTTTATCATTTTTTTGATCTTTTCTGTTTGTATAAATATGTTTTCTAAGTTCTGTAGATAACCAATATTGATACAAATTTTTAGTTGTGTTTCCAGTTCACATAGACTGCCTAGTGCGATATAAAGAAACTGGATGAACTCTTTTTTTGAATTTCTTGAACTGCCCTCTGCGATATTGCTTGGGATGGATACAGCACTCCTTCTTAGTTGGTCAGACAAAGAAAATAACTCCTCTTTTGGCAGTTTTTTTACTATTGTATAAACTTCTGTTACCAAGTTCATACTCTCTTGCCAAACATTCAACTGTTCGTATCCTGTCATTGACGCTATCCTCCAAAAACAAGAAACTATCCACTAGAAACCAATAACCATCAACCAACAACCAATTTACAAAACGGATGATACTCCCCCACAAGACCGACAGGTTCTATGTTCCTGATTGCCGAAACTGTCTGGATGGAACCATAGGCTTCATCCAGCCCAAATCCGTTTCCTTTAATGATCTCTTCGTAGCTTCTGGTATGCAGATCGGTAAAACCGCCACTGAATTCGATCTCCTCTCCGTTAACTGTGATACTTCTGTATGTACGCTGCCCCTGAGCCTTGATCTCATCGGGAATATAGTCGTATTTGACACTGAGGAACCATCTGACACGGGCATGTTTCAGTCTAAGATAGCCGGCATTGGCAAACGGTGTTTTGAGATTAACGATATTCTCCTCGACATCACCGAATATCCAGGTCAGCATATCGTAAAAGTGGACACCGATATTGGATGCGATACCACCACTTTTGCTTTCGTCACCTTTCCAGCTTATAAAGTACCACTTCCCGCGGCTTGTCAAGTATGTCAGGTCGATATCGTAAATTTTGGAAGGGTCTTTTGCCAGTTCTGCCTGAACTTTCTCTCTGAGGGCAATGATCGATGGGTGCAGTCTTAGTTGAAGAATATTGTAGACACGTTTTCCGGTTTCTTCTTCGATGATTTTGAGCTGATCGATATTGTGCGGATTGAGAACCAGCGGTTTCTCACAGATTGCATCGGCACCGCTTCTAAGTGCAAACCTGATGTGGGAGTCATGCAGATAGTTTGGTGAACAGATACTCATATAGTCTATCTTCTTTCCTGTATCTCTTCGCCATTTGTCAACAAAACGGTCGAAGCGTTCGAACTCTGTAAAGAAGCTTGCTTCCGGGAAGTAACTGTCTATGATTCCTACGCTGTCACATTTGTCCATAGCGGCAACCAGTGTATTGTCAGTTTCTCGGATCGCCTTCATATGGCGGGGTGCAATGTAGCCTGCTGCTCCGATGAGTGCAAAATTTTTAGGCATTGTGTCCATCCTTTTGTGTAATGTTCTGTATGTACCACACTATCGCCTCTTCCATGCCCTGATAGATATCGTGGGTAGGTTCATAGCCTACGAGACGTTTTGCTTTGGAGATGTCGGCATTGGAATGGCGGATGTCGCCGGGGCGGAAATCTCTGTAGATAGGTTCTTGGTTGATAGTTGACAGTTGATAGTCTTTTGCAGATTTGTTGAGCTGGTCTTTGATCAGATTGAATAACTCGTTGAGTGTATTTCTGCCGCCGACTGCTACATTGAACGCTTCTCCGAACGCTTTTGGATTCTCTGTCAGACCTGCAAGTACATTCATCTGGATGACGTTGTCGATGTAGGTGAAGTCGCGGCTGGTTTCACCGTCTCCATTAATGAAGACATCTTCGCCTTTGAGCATGGATGCTACCCATTTTGGGATGACCGCAGCATATGCTCCGTTAGGATCTTGCCTCCTTCCAAAAACATTGAAGTAACGCAGTCCCAGTGTCTCCATACCGTAAACTTTGTGAAAGACGGAACCGTAAAGCTCGTTGGTTGCTTTCATCGCGGCATAAGGTGAGAGCACGTTTCCTGTACGTTCCTCAACCTTAGGAAGCTCCTTGGAGTCACCATACACAGAACTTGAACTGGCATAGACAAATCGCTTGATACCGGCATCTTTGGCAGCAGTGATCATATTGAGAAAACCGGTAATGTTGGATCGGTTTGAAGTGATGGGGTCATCGATGGAGCGGGGAACGGAACCCAGTGCAGCCTGATGCAGAACGATGTCTGCTCCTTGACATGCTTTGGTGCAGATTTCAATATCGGCAATATTCCCTTCTATAAAGGTGAAATTTTTTGCTTTCTCCTCTCCCACACTTTTTAAGACATCTTCTATATTGTGTCGGTAGCCGGTAGAGAAGTTATCGAGTCCGA
>JALTYW010000185.1 GCA_027046415.1 Sulfurovum sp. | reverse complement strand
GTGCTGGGAATCCCCAATGAACTTTATACACGCTGGGAGTGAAGAATTAAGAGTGAAGAGTGAAGAGTTATGGTATGCTTTTCTAACGAAAAGCTTTTTATATACACGAGAGAGAAATGACCCTTTCAAACAGAAGCATTGCAAAGCAATGCATACCAATAATCTTTAATCCTCAATCCTCAATCCTCAATCCCGTTTTCATCGGAGGACTCCGATGAAAACGGCTATCTATCCCGGCACCTTCGACCCCATCACCAACGGACACCTCGACATCATCAGCCGTGCGTGCAATATGTTCGACCGCATCATTGTTGCAGTGGCAGCATCCCAGGCCAAAAAGCCGCTCTTCTCTCTTGAGCAGCGTATCCAAATGGCACAGGCTGCAACCAAAGCGTTCCCAAAAGTGGAAGTGATCGGCTTTGACAAACTGCTGGTCGATCTGGCTGAAGACCTTGATGCCAATATCATCATCCGCGGGCTTCGTGCCGTGAGCGATTTTGAGTATGAACTACAGATGGGGTATGCCAATGCATCGCTCAAACCTGATCT
Organism: Sulfurovum sp.; assembly: GCA_027046415.1. Classification (GTDB taxonomy): domain Bacteria; phylum Campylobacterota; class Campylobacteria; order Campylobacterales; family Sulfurovaceae; genus Sulfurovum. The sequence goes on along the minus strand of JALTYW010000185.1, from coordinate 10,131 downwards.
TGAGACCATCTACCTCATGCCAAGCCTCAACCATGCCTTTGTCAGCTCCTCAGTGGTGCGTGCCATTCTTGCATATGACGGCAAGATAGACCACCTTGTTGCAGAAGATGTACACAGAATCATACGGGAGATTCGCCGCTGATGTATATCTTGTTCGAAGGCATCGACACCTGTGGCAAAAGTACCCAGATCACGCTGCTCAAAGAGAAGTATCCGGAGATTGTCACTACCCATGAACCCGGCGGTACTGCCTTTGGCAAGCATGCCAGAGAGATACTGCTGCAAGACAGCCTGCGCTCCAAACGTGCCGAACTGCTGCTCTTTCTTGCAGACCGTGCAGAACACTACGAAGAGGTTGTTAAGCCCAACAGAGACAAGATTGTAGTTTCTGACAGGGGGTTTATCTCCGGTATCGGATACGCGCTTGCCAACGGCGACTTTGACTTTGACGAACTGGTCTCGCTCAACAGGTTTGCACTCCATGACGATCTTCCAGACCGTGTCATACTTTTTCTGACAAACATGGAGACACTCAAATCACGTACTTCTCAAAAAGCACTTGACGGCATTGAGCTGAGAGGGCTGGAGTATCTTTTGAAAGTGCAGGAGCATATGAAAGAGACCATACTGCATCTTGATCTGCCACACCTCTTTGTGGATGCAACAGATACGATAGAAAATATCCACCGTTCAATCTCTCTATATCTGAAACTATAATATCGACAGGGTATAATTACGCCAATATATCTTTACAGGAGATCAGCATGATCAACCCTTTACGCGGCATGAAAGACCTCACATTTGAAGAGGCTGCACGTTTTAACCATATCATTGAAACCGCTTCATCTATTGCACAGCGTTACGGCTATGGATACATAGAAACCCCTATTCTTGAAGAGACAGCCCTGTTTAAACGCTCGGTGGGAGACAGCTCTGACATTGTTACCAAAGAGATGTATCAGTTCGAGGACAAAGGGGGCAACGATGTCTGTATGCGCCCTGAGGGGACTGCCGGTGTTGTACGTGCCTTTATCTCTGCCAAACTCGACCGTCAGCCGATCAAGCAGAAATTCTACTACTACGGACCGATGTTCCGCTACGAGCGTCCGCAAAAAGGAAGACTGCGTGAATTCCACCAGTTTGGCTGTGAAAGCTTCGGAGAGGCTTCTGTCTATGAGGACTTTACTGTTATCACAATGATCAGCCAGATCTTCGAAGCACTTGGAATCGGGTATGATCTGAAGATCAACTCACTTGGATGTCCGGAGTGCATGCCTCCCTACCGAAACAACCTTGTCGGCTTTCTGACCAATATCAAGTCTGATCTGTGCGAAGACTGCAACCGGCGCATCGATACCAATCCTATCCGTGTGCTTGACTGCAAGAACGAAAAGTGCCAAAGCATGCTTAGCGCCTCTCCAAAACTCATCGACAATCTCTGTGACACCTGCGATGCAGATTTTAAAAAACTGACAGCGTTGCTTGACAATGCCGGCATCGTCTATGAGGTCGATACCAACCTGGTACGCGGACTGGACTACTACAACAAAACCGCCTTTGAGTTTGTCAGCAGCGAGATCGGTGCACAGTCTGCCATCGCCGGCGGCGGACGTTATGACAGACTGGTGGAGTATCTTGACGGCAAGCCTACCCCTGCTGTAGGGTTTGCTATCGGGATAGAGCGTATCATGGAACTGGTCAAAATGCCACAGTACCAGCGAGAAGGCTACTACATGGGTGCTATGGTACCTGAAGCGGTTGAAAAGGTCATCGCTCTTGCCAATGCCAAACGCAAAACAGACAAGGTCACTGTTGAATACAGTTCAAAAGGCTTCAAAAGCCATATGAAAGGGGTTGACAAATCCAATGCACGTTATGCACTACTTATTGGAGAAGATGAACTTAACAACGGTACAGTGTGGCTAAAAGATATGGAGAGTAAAGAGGAGAAGACCGTTTTGATTGACGATCTTTAACCACCGGAAATATTCCGGTATTTAGAAGTTGTACATCACACCTGCAAAGAGGGTATCACCTCTGGTACCATCAATGGTAGAGTGCTCATACTCTGCAATGAATTTATAGGTTTCAGTGATTGCCACTTCAACACCTACCCCAATAACCATACCGTAGTCATAACTATTCTCATCACGGTCATCGATATTTTCCCACTCATACTCATATCCGGCTTTACCAAAGATACCGACACTTTCAGCTACTTCATAAGTATAGACCAGGTCAAAAGCAAGTGACTGGTAGTTTACATCAAACTCTTCACCTTCAAGTCCTTTACGGCTCTCTGTAACAGTATTATTTGCATAGGAGTAGTCACACTCGAGTGCAAACCCCTCACCAATACGGTATCCGAAGTCAATACCAAAACCATACCCTCTGTCACCACTCAATGTCGCCTCACCTTCTGTAATATCGTCTCCAAGTACCATCATACCTTTGGCGACAATATAAAGATTTGACTCCTCTTCGATCGGCTCTACTTCCGTAATAGCAGGTTCAACTTCCTTAAAATCTCCACCGGCATGCAGCTGAGTCAGCAGTTGTGCTGCAAGTGCAGCAGTCAGAAAATGTTTTTTCATTCCTTGTCCTTTTGAAAAAATATGAAGTGTAATTATAATATGTGTAGTTGAATGTTACTTGAGCCAGAGCATCAGGTCGTGTGCAAGCCGGTGCATTGCTTTATTGGTCGCGTATACATAGCCAGAGGCATCTACCGTTTGTGTCGGCTCTTTGTAACTGAAACGTCTACTCTTGATCAATTTACCCGTATAGGTATCGATCAGGCTAAACTGTATAGATACAACCGCATAGGAAGCATTACCTCTAACATGGTGTGAAAAGTCGTAGATCATACTCTCAAGCCGATAATCCTCTCCCGCTGTCGATGCATAGGGAAGTACCGCTTTAAAAAGACGGCTCTGCTGCAGCACCTCAATCACACTGCCCTGTACCAGTTTCTCGACAGCGTTTGACCACTCTGAGTTAAGATAGACCCCCCGGTCACTGCTGCTGTAGGAAAAGCACATCTTGTCAGACATTCTCTCTTTTAACGTCTGAGGGTAAGAAACCTTCAGCACACTGCTTCGGTATTTGCTCGAGGCAACCGGAGCAACTTTTCCCGCATCAAGTGTATATATTTTCATCGGTGCTGCTTCTTTAAACGAGCACCCGCTTGTCAGCAACACTGCCAGCAATACTGTCAAAATACGTATTTCTTTCATTCTCCCGGTCCCCTTCGACGCTTTCGTGATTTAAATAAAATATCACTCGGGCTCTCGTCAAGCTCTTTTGCCAATGTAGTGATCTGGTCTGAAAGAATTTCAATATTGATAAGCAGCGGTTCAAATATCTTTTTGAGATTGTAGTCACCCCTGTCCAGACTCTTCTCGACTTTCAACGTAACACGGTTGAAGTTTCTCGTTGTCTCTTTGAGTTTTTTGACCGCAGGTACACTCTCCTTGCTGATCGCTTCAAACGATGTGGTCATCCGTTCCAAGTCGCTGCTGACACGCTTCGCTGCTTCCTGGTATGTCACCAGTGTCGCGTTGAGTTCATCCATCACACTGACACTTTTCCCTGTCACCTGCTCTGTGTTGGCAAGTATCTTTCCAAAAGTATCGATATTCTCACTGCTGAGCAGTTTGTCAGCTTTTTCCATTAATCTTTCCAACCTCTCGGCAAGCGTACCTATGTCTTTTTTTGTGGCATCAAACCATGAGGCAGATGAGGGAATGACAGGAATATGCTCTTTGGTAGGATGCAGTGTTTTGGCATGGTTGCTTCCCCCTTCTATTTCAATGGAGAGCAGTCCGGTCACCCCAAGCATGGAGGTATGGGCAACCATATCCTCCTTGATCGGCACACCTTTTTTGATATTGAGCAGTATCTCTACCCGTTCAATGTCATTCGGATCGATACGGATCTCTTTGACACGTCCCACATCTACCCCTCTAAGGCGTACAACAGAGTCCTTTGAAAGTCCGGCAACCGATTCTCTCATATAGGTTTTGTAGAGGTCATACTCCTGATGCAGACCGTACTTTGCAAGCCAGAACGAGAAGAGTACCATTCCAAGTCCAAAGAGAAGAATAAAAATCCCGACAATAGTATAGTTGATCTTACTGTACATCTTCCTCTCCTTGTGCCAGTCTGTCGGCAAATCTCTCCCGGGTATACTCGTTCTTGAAGAACTCCTCTACAAACGGATGTGTCGAATGAAGTACCTCATCGAGCGTACCTTCAGCTACCACATGCTTGTCTGCCAAAACCGCCATACGATCAACAATATTGGCAATACTGTCAAGATCATGGGTGATCATAACAACTGTAATCCCAAGCATCTGACGTAATTCTACAATAAGTTTATCAAAATTACGTGCACCTACCGGGTCAAGACCGGAGGTAGGTTCATCTAAAAAGAGCAGTTTGGGCTCCATGGCAAGTGCCCGTGCAAGCGCCGCACGCTTGATCATTCCACCACTCAGTTCACTCGGGTAGAGTGCCCCGACATGGGCATCGAGTCCTACCAAGGCAATCTTTGAACGTACCAGTTTACTGCGCATCTCTTTGCTGAGTTTCGTATACTCTTTTAGCTGTACTTCGATATTTTCTGCAATCGTCAATGATGAGTATAGTGCCCCAAACTGAAACAGCACACCCCACTCGCTTCGAAGTTTCTGCGCTTGATGAAAAGTGATCTTTCCCAACTCCTTCCCAAGTACGGTAATCTTTCCGGCATCAGGTTTGAGCAGCATGATCATCTCTTTCATCAAAACCGACTTTCCTGAACCACTCTCTCCAAGGATCGCAAAGATCTCCTGCTCATTCACATGTAAAGAGAGCCCGTCATGTATGGTACGGCTGCCAAACCGTGTTACCACCCCTTCAGCTTCGATCACCCGTTTCATAGTCCAAACTCCGTATAGATCACTGAGAAGAGTGCGTCAAAGGCGATCACAAGGAAAATCGCATTGACCACTGAAGCGGTCGTTTGAAGCCCAATGCTCTCTGTGGTATCTGAAACCTGAAAGCCCCTGAAACAGCCAACCGATGCAATGATAAAAGCAAAGACAGGACCTTTGATCATCCCAAGAATATAGTGTTTGACCTCCAGCACCTCATTCAGCCTGCTGACAAACTGGTCAAACGAAATACCAAGCTGCATTTCTGACGCAACCATCCCACCGAAAATGCCGATAATATCTGCAAAAAAGATCAACAGTGGCAGGGCGATCAGCAGTGCAAAGATACGCGGCAGTACCAGAAAGTTGTATGGGTCAAACCCCATGGTACGCATCGCCGCAATCTCTTCAGTAATTTTCATCGCACCTATCTCGGCAGTGTAAGCCGACCCGCTACGTCCTGCAATAACGATTGCAGTGATCATCGGACCAAGCTCTCTGACAATGGAGATGCCCACCGTATCGACAATAAAGATATCGGCACCGAACTTGGCAAGCTGTACCGCCCCCTGATAGGCAATAACCATCCCCACTAAAAAAGCAGTCATCCCCACAATGACTAATGCATTGAAGCCTGACTGGTAGATATGGTAGACCGTCTCCTTAAAACGCAGGGTTCTTGGGTGAAAAATGCCATAAAAGAATGAGAGGGTTACATGTCCCAGAAAAGTGACAAAATCACGAATATCCCCAAGCAGCTCCATGGTCGATTTGCCAAGCTCATTCAGAAAGCTCTCTTTTCGGGGCGGTATTGTCTCTGCCATATGCTCATGTAGCAGTTCATACATATCACGTTGGCTTTGGGTATAGCCTTCTATAATAAGCGAAGCATTTTTCTTCAAACGTTCACACACTTCTATAAAGAGCAGTACCCCGGCACTGTCAAAATCTGTCACTCCGGAGAGATCCCATACAATATTGGGTGCAGAGGAAAGCTGCACAAGTTCTGCCCTGATTTCAGGCACAGTATGGAGTGTCCACTCCCCTTTGGCACTGATCCTCAGCTGATCCCGGTCTCTCTTCCATTCGACAAATTGCTGCTTCATATGCTTAATTATAGGTAAGATTGGATTAAGTTTTGGTATAATGATCTGACTATATTTTAAACATGCAGGGGCAATGTACATGAAACAGTTCGGGCTCAACCTATGGGGTGAAGAGAATTTTGTCATCGAAGGCGATACTGTTAATGTCAACTATGCCTCCAGACCCTCACTGCTTCAGCTGACTAAAGAGATACGCGAAAAAGGATACAAAGGGCCCCTCCTCCTGCGTTTTCCCCATCTTATCAAAAAACAGATAGACACACTTTTTACTACCTTTGCAAAAGCGAAAAAAACATTTGACTACAAAGGGAGCTTTCATGCTGTTTTCCCTCTCAAGGTCAACCAGTTCCCCAATTTTGTCCAGTCGCTCATAGAGGTTTCCCATGAGTACCACTACGGGCTTGAAGCAGGAAGCAAAGCCGAACTGATCATCGCCATGACAAAAACCCCGCTTGGTGCACCCATCACAGTCAACGGGTTTAAAGACAAAGAGATGATCGCTTTGTGCTTCATCGCTGCCAAGATGGGACACAACATTACCGTTACCATTGAGGGGATAGGCGAGCTCAAGACCATTATAGAGGTCAATGAAGAGTTCAACGGCAGCAGCAAATCTCCTGTTGTACCCAAAATCGGCATTCGGATCAGAATGCACAGTGCAGGCATCGGTATCTGGGCAAAAAGCGGCGGTTACAGCTCCAAATTTGGTTTGACTTCAACAGAGCTTCTCGAAGCCTACGAACTGATGACACGGTATGATCTTCTTTCACACTTTTGGATGATACACTTTCACATCGGCTCTCAGATGGGTGACATTGCACCCCTGAAAAAAGCGTTGAGAGAAGCAGGGAACATCTATGCCGAGCTCAAAAGACGTGGCGCGGACGCGCTTGGTGCCATTAACATTGGCGGCGGGCTGGCAGTAGAATATTCACAACATACCCATACGCAGGAGAGGAACTACTCTCTTGAGGAGTTTGCAAACGATGTGGTCTTTCTGATGCAGGAGATCGCAAAAAGCAAAGGGGTAGAAGAACCCGACATCTTCACCGAGTCCGGGCGATACATCGCCGCCTCACACTCCGTGCTTGTTGCACCGGTTTTAGAGCTCTTCTCTTCAGAGTACAATGCCAAATGTCTCCGCCTCAAAAAGGAGAACCCACCGCTGATACAGGAACTCTATGATCTCTATACGACCATTGAACGCAAACATGCACGTGAATACCTGCATGACGCGCTTGACCATATGGAGAGTTTGCTTACGCTGTTTGATCTGGGCTACATCGATCTTGAAGATCGCTCCAATACTGAAATCCTTGTCAATCTCATCATTAAAAAAGCAATCGCTCTGCTGAAAGATGAAGGTACCGATGAACTCAAAAAGCTGCAAGACCGGATTCAGGAACGCTACCTTGTGAATTTTTCGGCATTTCAGTCACTGCCCGATTTTTGGGGACTTTCTCAACACTTCCCCATCATGCCGCTCAATCACCTCTCTACCAAACCGACCAACCCAGCATCTATCTGGGATATCACCTGTGATTCAGACGGAGAGATCAGCTTTAACAGGGAGATACCGCTCTACCTGCACGACATCGACCTGACCAAAGAGGAGTATTTCATAGGCTTTTTCCTAACCGGTGCCTATCAGGAGGTGCTTGGTATGAAACACAACCTCTTTACCCATCCGACAGAGGTTGTCATCAATTTTGACGAAAACGGAGACTACCACATTGAGCATCTGATAGAGGCGCAAAACCTCATGGATGTACTGGAAGACCTCGACTACGACACCGGGCTTATCGACAAGGCACTCAAACACAAGATCGAGGAATCCACCAAGATCACTGCAGAAGAGAAACGGGAACTTCTTGGAAAAATTTACCTCTATTTAAGTGAAAACAGTTATCTTAAGACCATTCAGGCACTGAGTGAAAAGGAACAAGGAGTACACACGTGAATCTTTTTCAGCTGATCAAAGAGGATTTTGCAAACGTCAAACGCAATGACCCCGCTTTGCATTCCACTTTTGAACTCTTTTTCAACTATCCGGGTCTTTGGGCGCTGCTGTTTCACCGTATTGCCCACTGGTTTTACAACAAAGGTTTACGCTTCATTCCTCGGCTTATCTCGGCACTGGGGATGTTCCTGACCATGATCGACATCCACCCTGCTGCAAAGTTTGGTCGTCGCGTATTCATCGACCATGGAGTAGGTGTCGTTATCGGAGAGACTGCCGTTATCGGTGATGATGTGCTTATCTATCAGCAGGTTACCCTTGGCGGGGTCAGTACCGACAAAGGTAAGCGCCACCCTACCATCGGCAACAATGTCGTCATTGGGGCAGGTTCGAAGATACTGGGGAACATCACCATCGGTGACAACTCCAAAGTCGGTGCAAACTCTGTGGTTGTCAAAGATGTACCGCCAAACTGCACCGCCATCGGCATCCCTGCACGGGTGCTCAAGCGAGGTTACGACAAAACACCACTTAGCCACAACAAAATCCCTGATGTCAACAAAGAGCTCTTCGAGTACCTTCTGCGACGTATCGAAGTACTGGAAGACGCGCTGCCTAAAACGAAAAAAGAGAAGATCAAAGAGAAAGACCATACCCTTGATGAGATCTATGACAACTTCCTCCACTCTATGGACTAAATCCAAATACCGACTGTACCACAAACAGTCTCCCTTTTAGTCCCTTATCAAACACTTTTTGTTATAATTCCCATTATTTTATACTAAGGGATTTTTATGCTGCTTTCAGACCGCATACAGACACTCTCACCCTCTTTGACCATTGCCATTTCATCTCTGGCAAGAGAGCTCAAAGCAGAGGGCAAAGATATTCTCTCCTTTTCCGCCGGTGAACCGGACTTTGGTACACCACAGCGCATCAAGGACGAAGCGATCAAAGCGATCAACGAAGGTTTTACTCAGTACACTGCCGTACCCGGCATACCAGAACTTTTGGAGGCAGTTGCCACCAAACTCAAACGTGACAACGGGCTTGACTACAATCCCTCAGACATCATCGTCAGCAACGGTGCCAAACAGTCACTTTTCAACCTCTTTCAGGCAACCATCAACCCCGGTGATGAAGTGATCATCCCTGCACCCTACTGGGTAACCTACCCAGAACTGGTCAAATACGCTGCCGGTGTACCTGTCATCATCGACACCGATGACAAGAGCGGTTTCAAGATCACTGCCGAACAGCTCAAAGCTGCCATCACACCCAAAACGAAGATGCTTATCCTCACCTCACCTTCCAACCCTACCGGATCGGTCTATACCAAAGAGGAGCTTGAATCGCTTGCCGAAGTACTCAAAGGTACTGATATCCTTGTTGCCAGCGATGAGATGTATGAAAAACTGGTTTACGGGGTTGATTTTACCGCTGCAGCAAGCATCAGCGATGATATGTATCAGCGTACCATTACCATCAACGGACTGAGCAAGTCTGTGGCAATGACCGGATGGCGTTTTGGCTACCTTGCCTCACCAAAAAAAGAGCTCATCGCAGCCATGAACAAACTGCAGAGTCAAAGTACTTCAAACATCAACTCCATCACCCAAAAAGCAGCTATCCCGGCACTGCTTGGTGAAGTCGACGATGAGATAGAAACGATGAGACAGGCATTCGAAGCACGTGCCGAAGAAGCAGTCAGACTTTTTAACGAAATTGACGGGCTCTCTGTCGTTGCACCCAAAGGTGCCTTCTATCTATTTGTCAATACCAAAGCCATCTCCAACGATTCCATCGCATTCTGTAAAGAACTGCTGCAGGAGACCGGTGTAGCGGTTGTACCGGGCATCGGTTTTGGAAGCGAAGGCTATTTTAGGTTCTCATTTGCAACAGACATTACGACCATTCGTGAAGGCATCAGACGTATAGAGAAGTTTGTCAAAAGTAAGAGATAGGTAGAAGGTAGAAGGTAGAAGGTAGAAGGTAGAAGGTAGAAGGTAGAAGGTAGAAATTTTTCATACTTCAAATGAAGAAATCCTTAAGGATCCAATTTAATTTCTAATTTCTAATTCCTCTTTTTGGTGAAATGCGTCATCGCATACCACAACGTCCCAAGCACAGCAACGGCAAAGAGCGGTGC
>JALTYW010000184.1 GCA_027046415.1 Sulfurovum sp. | reverse complement strand
TTCCATGATACGAATGTCACTCTTTTCATTCTATCTCCCGACTTTTTTGGTAGAATAATAGCCAAAAAGGATTTAAAATGGCACAAGAGGACAGGATTCGCTGGGATGAAAAGCACAGTAAAGATGAAATGCCCCACACACCCATTACACTCGTAACAGAGTATGCCTCTCTCGCACCGGGAAAGCGGGCACTCGATATTGCCTGTGGCAACGGTAGGCACAGTCTCTGGCTTGCCGAGCAGGGCTTTAAGGTAGATGCGTTAGATATCTCCCCTGTTGCTATAGAAAAGTTAAAAGGCAAACCGGGCATTGTAGCCAAAGAGGTGGACTTTGACACCTACAACCTTCCTGCGAACACCTACGACCTTGTTGTCAAAGCCTACTTCCTGCAACGCAGGCTCTTTGCACAGATGATCGATGCACTGACTCCCGGAGGCATTATCATACTGGAAACCTTTCTGCACCATCCGGATAACGAGCGTGAACCGTCCAACCCCGCTTTCCGTCTCAATGAAGGAGAACTGGAAGCTGCATTCGATGACCGATGTGAACTGCTACACATACGCGAGTACTGGGACAAGGACTATATGGGATACAAGACAATGAAAGCAGCTATGGTTGCGCGCAAAAAGCATGGAGGGATGACAGATACGGACTTCTGGTCATAAGTTTGGCTACTCCGCCTCTTCAAAGGGTGACTTCCGGGGTTTCCTGCGGCGCTCTACTCCCTTATATGGTTTTCCGTCATCGTAAAGATGCCTAAAGTCCTCCTCAAGAGATACACCTGCCATGGTTTCGAACTGTTCGAACTCATCTCTGAAAACAATGAACGATATCTCCGTCACATGAACCATATTGAGTTTGGGATCATACTCCTCTTTCTGAAATGCAACGTAGGCTGCCTCTATATCTTCTTTCTGCCGTGAAGCTCCTGCACCTCTTTTAAGACGGTAACGCAGATATACCGGCTTAAGCCCCAACGCCTCTATCTGGCGTATCTTATCCTCTTTAGCCTGTTGTACCGCATCTTCATCGGCATCCGGATTGTATAACCCAAAGTAGTCTCCGGTAAGAATGCGTTTGAAGGTACGCCCCGGCACCTCCTCTTCTTTTTCATGCTCTTCTCTTTTCCCAAAGAAACGTTTTAACAGCCCCAACATCACTTCTCACTTTTCTTTAATAGTACCATATTCCTACCGTTATCTGCAACATAACTGCACCCATATTGTTCAGCAAGCCGGCGAAAGGTCGTTGGCACAAAAAAAACGATATGTGTCGGGTCTTTGTGGTAGTACCACGTTTTGAACGCTTCTATATTCTGTGGATGAAATTGTGTCTGAATCGCCAAATATCCTCCCGGACTGAGTAACTCTACAAGAGCCCCAAAGACCGTTTTTGGATCATGCAAATGCTCAAAAACCTCGGTAGAAACCACAAGATCATATTTTCTACTATGATACGGTGTATCAGGGTGGTATATTGGATCATAAGCATCAGTACGGATATTCATACTGTTTAATATATTGGCAAGCAGCGTACTTCTTCCACATCCAAAATCGAGCGCAGTTTTCACATCAACTGTCTGAGGCAGTACAAAATCGAGAAAACGTTGAAAATAGGCTCTATACCCTTCATCATGCTCATCATTGGTATGCAGATCATAGCGTGCCTTCTGTACCTCAATACTCTGATAACACTCCGGGGACTTAAAGATTACCTCACAACCGTTGCAATGATAGTAGACAATACCACTCTTCTCATCTTTGAAACTTCTGGTACTGCTCCCACAGATATGACACTTCAATCCCTTTCCTTTATAAGTATAAATAGGGTCAGGTGACAACGACAACTCATTTCCTGCTCCTCTTTACCACACCACCGACAGCCTGCTGCGATATACCCAACACTTTAGCAACCATGTGCTGAGAGTAGCCTTGCTCTATAGCTTTGAGTATCTGCCTGTTCCTCTCTTTTATATCAGTGATATTTTTAAACATACTCTCTAGTTTTTGCATATCGGGTTTGTTATCGATATTGGGTGCTTCTACCAAAGAGGAGGCTTTTTTCAGCGCTTGCAGTTGCGACATATCGACAGGTTCAGACAAAAAAGCTTTGATGGCTGCTTTGTCCTCTTTATAGTTTTTGGCTACCCAGGATTGCCGCAAGCATTCGGGGATCTCATTGTAGTTCAAAAAATAATGATACGAACTATACGGGTACTCTGCTATATCTTTAACCATATTGGCTTTAAGTGGGTTTTGTTCTATATAACGCATCAGCGT
>JALTYW010000183.1 GCA_027046415.1 Sulfurovum sp. | reverse complement strand
GTAGTATGCATTGCGTTGCAATGCTTTTACTTAGAAGGGTAACTATGAATTTTCAAATGGAAGCATTACGAAGCAATGCAAACTTATACTCAGCACTCAACGCTCAGCACTCAACGCTGCTACTCCAAAGGAGCAGACCATGCTAACCGTCGCCCTCCCAAAAGGACGCATTGCAGAACAGACACTGGATATCTTTGCCAATATCTTTGGCGGAGAGTTTAAGTTTGAAGGGCGTGAGCTGATCATGGAGAAAGAGGGGTTTCGGTTCCTCAATGTCCGTAATCAGGATGTTCCTACCTATGTAGAGCATGGTGCTGCAGATATTGGTGTGGTAGGGCTCGATGTCATTACCGAAAAGGAGCTCGATATTATTCAGCTTCTGGATATGCAGCTTGGCAAGTGTAAAGTCGCTATTGGGATCAAAAACGAAGATGAACTTGACTGGTCACGACCAAACATCAAAGTGGCTACTAAGATGGTCAACATCACCAAGAATTACTTTGCCAAAAAGGCAGTAGGTGTTGAGGTGGTGAAGCTCTACGGTTCGATTGAGCTTGCACCCCTTGTAGGGCTTGCCGATGCCATTGTCGATATTGTCGAGACAGGCAATACCATGCGTGAAAACGGTCTGAAGGTTGCCGAGGATATCATGGACTCTTCTGCACATCTTATCGCCAACAAGAACAGCTTTTATGCCAAGAAAGAGGAGATACTTTCTCTCTATGAGCAGATTAAAGCTGTTGTAGAAAAAAATGGCTAATACCTCAGACTCCCTTGACCTTTACGCAAAAGTAGAGGATCTACTTGAAAACCAAGAGGCGATCGCCTCACTGTACGACTACTACTACGAAACCCTCTCTCAGATCACATTTGAAAGTCTACTGGATGTCGGGTGCGGCAGTGGTGCCTACCTTGCTGCTTTGCAACAGCATTTCCCCCATATCAAGGCAAAGGGCATTGACCTTAGTCCTGTGATGGCTGCACGTGCCAGAGCTAAAGGGGTAGATGCCGAGGCGGTTGATCTGTGTGAACTTGACGGCAGGTTTGATGTGATCACCGCCGTGTTTGACATGATGAACTATCTGCCCAATGAAGTGCTGGAAGGCTTCTTTGCCTGCATACGGGCACATCTGAATGAGACTGGCTACTTCATGTTCGATGTCAATACGCTGTACGGGTTTGAAAATGTTGCCGTAGGTGCCTACATCGTTGAAGATGAACACCGTTTTGTCGCCATAGACAGTGACTTTGATGAGGGCTGTTACAGCGCTGATTTTACCCTCTTTGAAAAAGAGAATGGTTGTTACCAACGCACCTCACAGAGCATCGAACAGTTTTACCACACTACAGAAGGTATCCTTAAAGCATCAGGCATGCAGCTTGTGGCAGATGAGCCGTTGTCACTGTATGGATTTGAAGAGGCGGATAAGCGCTTTATTGTGTTGCAGAAGATGTAGGAATATTCTTGCTTGGCATCATGTTGTAAATACTATGCTATCTCTAGCACAGGTACACGATCAACTTTGTAAGAAGTTTTCTTGTATGCCTCATATAGGTCATAATTGTCCTGAAGGTTCATCCAAAACTGCGGTGTGGTGCCGAAATAGCGTGCGAGCTTGAGTGCCATCAGTGCCGAGATACCCCGTTTTTCATTGTAGAGTTCACTGAGTGTCTTAATGCCTACACTAAGGTCATGTGCCATTTTTGCCTGTGTGAGTCCCAGAGGCTGCGCAAACTCCTCTTTGAGGATAATGCCGGGATGGGTAGAAGGTCTTACTGCTGTCATCATATCTCCTTTTAGTGATAATCAATAATGTGTATATCGTAGGCACTGCCGTTTTCAAAACGGAATACCAAACGAAACTGTTTGTTGATACGAATGCTTAGAAAACCGCTATAGTAGCCCTTGAGTTCTTCAAGGTGATTTGCAGGTGGGGATTTCAAATCCAGCTTTTCCTGTGCCGCTTCGAGCATATCCAGTTTTATCTTGGCACGCTTTTGGATATCTGTAGGAAACTTTTTACTGTTTTTGCCCCAATATATCTTTTCAGTCTCTTTGCATTTAAACGATTTGATCATATAGCTATATTATCACAATATGATAATATAGTCAATAGGTTCAATGAAACTATGTATGAAGTTAAAATTGAAAACGGGCTTAATTGATGATGTAAATAGTAAGATCTATTCCGCCAAAAGTTGGTGGAATAGATAAGTAAGAGAGGTTATTTACTTGATGATCTCGAACGGATTTTCTACAACGTTCTTTCTGTCAACAATGTAAGGA
>JALTYW010000182.1 GCA_027046415.1 Sulfurovum sp. | reverse complement strand
GGGCTTATGAACAGAAGAGCGTTTACAGAGGTGTTTGAAAAAGAGATAGAAAGGGCGAGCCGGAGTGGTATGCCTCTTACCTGTATGCTGATCGATATTGATTTTTTCAAAAAGATAAACGATACCTACGGACACCATGTCGGAGACGAAGTGATCTGCAAGGTCGCAGAGCTGATGCGCACTTCTACACGAAGTATGGATCATCTTGCACGTATAGGCGGAGAGGAGTTTACCATTCTCATGCCTGATACACCGCTGGAGGATGCTCATCAGCTTGCTGAGCGTCTTAGATCAAAAACGGAAAAAACAAAAATGATGATCAGTGGAAATGAGATCATGATCACAGTATGTATCGGTCTAACGGAACGAAAGAAGCATGAGAAATCCTATCAGGCAATGATGCAACGCTCTGATGATGCACTTTACCGGGCCAAAGAGAGTGGAAGAAACCGTGTATGTGTACGGTGATCGGTTTTGGTATAGTTAAAGACCTTTCTTCTGTATCTGGGGTGTTCATGGACTTTGGACTGTAACCCCAATTCCGGTACAATTACCAAAAACAAAAGGTGTGTTGTGGCAGAGAAAGAGACCAATAACCGTTTTTCGGCATTGAAGCTGAACAGTGTGCTGCTTGACCGTCTCCATAAAGAGGGGTATAATGACCCTACCCCTGTACAGAAACGACTCATTCCTGTATTGCTTGCGGGCAGCAGTGCGATAGTATCGGCACAAACAGGGAGTGGTAAGACACTTGCATTTTTGCTGCCGCTGCTGCATCAGGTCAATCCGGATGCAGTACCTGTAGCACACCACTATACAAAAATCTTCATTCTTTCACCGACTAAAGAGCTTGCACAGCAGCTTTTTGGCATTGCAAAACCCTTTGCAGAAGCACTTGGACTGCGTACGGCACTATTGCAAGGTGGCGGAAGACGAACAGGTGAGAACAGTATACTTAAACGTGGTGTAGATGTGGTTGTGGCAACACCACAACGGGCGTTGGAGCATATGGAAGCACGCCACATCGATATGAAATCGGTTAAACATTTTGTGGTCGACGAAGCGGATATGATGTTTGATATGGGGTTTGTCAGTTACCTTGAGACAATCTTCTCGATGATGACTGAACGCTCACAGAAGGTGATCGTCTCTGCGACAGTGACGCCACGTGTTGTCAAGCTTGCCAAAGGTTACATCAAACCCCTAAAGCGTATTGAACTTGACCCTCCGGGGAAGATTGCCGATACGATTACACATGAACTCTTCCCGGTTGTGAGAAGCCAAAAAGAGGCACTGCTCTCTTGGCTTATCTCATCACGGAATCTAAAACGTGTATTGGTGTTTGTTCGCAAAAAAGAGCTTGCAGACGGTGTAGCAGAGGCACTTCGGTCATGGGATTACAAGGTTGGTATTCTACATGGTGAACGGATGCATCAGGAGCGAAAAAAGACGCTGCTTGCTTTTAGAGAAGGACGTATTGCAGTACTTGTCGCCACAGATATTGCTGCACGCGGACTGGACATTCCTGAGCTTGATGCTGTGATCAATTACGACATTCCACATGTCAAACATGATTTTATACACCGTGTGGGGCGTACGGGAAGAGCCGGCAAAGAGGGGGTAGCCATGACGCTGGTAAGCCCAGAGGAGATCGAGCAGCTTGTTGATCTGCATAAAGTTCTTGGAGAGAAAATAAAAGAGGTGATCCTGCCCGATTTTGCGCCCAAAGCGATTAAGGCGCGTGGGTATCTTTTTCAGCCACAACGACGAAAACGAAAACCGGTACTTCCAAAAAAAGAGAACCCCGTTTCGGTGTTGAACAAAAAAGGAAAAAAACGTAAAACGACCAAGCGTGACGGCTTTAAGATACTTGATGCCAAAAAGGCAAAAAGCCCAAAACTACGCAAGCGTAAATAGGGCTACCTCGCCAACATATCCAACTTCTTATCATACACCTTTGTCTGAACATTAAAAAGCCCAAGCAGGGTATGGAAGAGGTTGTCCTGTGAATAGTGGTTGTGGTTGTGTATTGAAAGATGGGTAATGCGCGGATCATTTTGCCATTGGCTGCCAAACCAGAAGAGTGCACCGATGTGCTTTTGTGCATCTGGTGCCATAAAGTAGGGCAGACCGTGCAGGTAGATACCGTTTTCTCCTAGACTCTCCCCGTGATCAGACATGTAGAGCATGGCGGTACGGTAGCGGTTGTCGTACTGTTTGAGAAAGGCAATGGTCTTGGCAAGAAAGTGGTCGGTGTAGCGCAGGGCATTGTCGTAAGCGTTGACAATCTCCTCTCGTGTA
>JALTYW010000181.1 GCA_027046415.1 Sulfurovum sp. | reverse complement strand
ACACCTCAAAGAGTGTGAGTTCAGGTTCAATCACAGAGGTGAAGATCTCTACAAAATCTTGTTAGAAATCTTCAGGAAAGAGCCTCTAAAGTTATCATGACCCTTGTCATTTTCATCCTTAAGAACGGAGATGGATACCTGCGTATGGATGATTTCACCTGATTTGGTCACTTTCCGTATCTCATCCTGGAAAGCACCATGCAGAAGTGCCTGTTGTTTCATCCACTTGAGTTTTGGTGCATCCTCTTTGAGATAGAGACGATGGATAGGCTGCCCGACCATCTCTTCCTCTGTGTAACCGTGAATGATCGTTGCACCATGATTCCAGTGAATAATCATGTCGTCAAGATCGGTTGTTACTACGGAATCACGGATCTGTTCGAGAATCTGTGCCTGTTCTTTCTGTCGCTTCTCCGCATTGATCTGGTCGGAGATGTCGATATCGAAGATGATGCCTACATCCTTGTTCTGGTAGGTACGGTATTGTATATAGGATTGGACAGGATAGGTTGAACCGTCTTTGCAGGTATGGATTGTCCGGTTCATAATAGAGCCTTGAGACATAACAGATGCTTCCAGCTTTGCAATCTGTTCGCGTGTGATTCCTTTGTTGATGTCGAGAACATTCATCTGGAGCATCTCTTCTTTGGTATATCCCAGTCTTTTAAGAGCAGAACGGTTGACATACAGGTAACGATAGGTCTCTTTCTCGATGATATAGATTTCATTGGTGGAATCTTCAATGATGGAAGCAAGCTCATCGTTATAGGCACGCAGTTTAACCTGCTCGGTGATGTCAAGTGTAGTCCCTACAAGTGTGGTAGGAATACCTTTTTCATCAAAGAGGATTTTGCCGTTGATCAATACCGTGATGATTTCACCATCAGAACGCCGTGCACGCACTTCGACAGTCTTGATTGTGCCGTCCATTGCTTCATCAAGAGCCTGTTGGATTTTCGGTCTGTCTTCTGGCAGTACCATCGAGATAAAAGTATCAAGAGTTGGTTGTGTGGTCTCCGGATTGAGTTTGTAGATGTTAAAACTCTCTCGTGACCAATATGCCTGTTTTGTATGCAGGTCGATCTCCCAACTGCCGAAGTGACCGATCTCCTGGGCACGTTTGAGGGACTCTTTCTTTGCCTGGATGAGTTGATGGTCTTCCTGAAGTGCACTGTAGTCCTGCATCATCTCCTGTGTGGTAACGTTTAGGAGGTGTGAAAGTGCCTTGATGGATTTTTGATATTCATTGAGCTGCAGTGTGTTGCGTGTCTCCTTGAGTATAGGCTCGTTTTTGATATCCGGTGATTCACTGAGTGCTACCACGGTCATTGTCTGATTGAGTAGCTCTGCACCATGTTCGAAGGTAAAGAACTCACCATAGGTAAAGAACCCTGATGTCGGAGCCAGTGCCTGGAACGGTTTGATCTCATTCTCGATGAGGTTGGGCATGAAGCGGCGTCTAGCCATACAAGAGTAGATGAAGATACTCTCTGCAGGGTAGGGAGAGATGTCATATTGGGTATTGATGGAGTGGTCAAGGATCATTTCTGCATCCCCGTATCCAAAACGTACTTTATCCCCTTTGGAAAAGTTGCCGGAGAAGGAGAGAGAGCCATCATCATGCTTTTGTAAAACGGCTCTGGCGATCTGGCGTCCCTCTTTCTGAATGATGAGCGGAAACTCAATACCGATGGAGGGAAGTCCCTGTGCAACATCCTCGCCAAGGTAGTGTCTGTATATCTCATAGGGAGGCTGTCCGTCGATACTGTAAATACGGTTTTTCTCTACTCTCGTGACAGTCATTGCTTTGCCTACAGGTATCCAGTTGAAACTGTGGTCAATGTGTATGTGCAGGTTTGGGTTTTCCAGAGCGACACCGACTGCTCCGTTCTGTGTGATTGCATCTTTTGTAAAAATGTAGGTGTGCTGAAACTGTGCCTTATCACCTGCCATACCGCCGGCAATGACAATATTCTGTTTTTCCGATGTGATACCTCTGACATAGTCCTCTCCATTCAGAAGCAGACCGTCTGTAAAGGTAATAATCATGCCGGTTTGCGGTGTGACTAGTTTTTTAGCAACGGCTTTTCCGGTATCAAAACTGCTGTCGGTGGTTTCGACAAGTGCTGCGTTGAGTGATGTATCGTCAAATTGGGTGATGGAGATTACGGTTTTGTCGGTTGTGACCATGCCTGCACATATCTCCCCATCGGTGGTTGTCCCTATGATGACAGCCGATGGCAACTCTTTTGCAACGGCATCTCGCAATTCTAAAATGTCGTCTTTATGGCTCAATGAGGTAAATATCTGGACAAGCAGATGTGTGTTGTCGCAGACTGCATGCTTCTTTAAAAATGTCTGAAACGCTTCATGGGAGTGAAAGTAGGTATTGAATGTGCGCATGATACTTTACTCCCTTGGCTATTTTCTTATAGTATAACATAAAAGAAAGTAGTATTTGTGTAGTGATGAGAGGCGAAGGCTGTGTTGCAAAATGAAAAGGTTTGGCCTCTATGATACTTTGGCAAGAAGCGTGGTAGGAAAATTTACGTTACTTGGCTATAATAGCCCAAATTTATGATAAAAAAAGGATGAACACATGGGTATGTTTGAAGATGATGATGAAGATTACGGATTGGACTTTATGGGAAGAACCCCAAAGTCATCCTACTTTGAGATCGCCAAAACGGCGAACCAGAACATTGTAGAGCAGGAGCTTGAAAAAGTGTTCCGCCGTCTTGCGGTTGCCGAGCGTATGCTTGAAGAGCGCGGTCTTGATGAAGAGCTTGAAAAGCAGATCAAAGCGACGGTGGTAGATGAAGATATTGACGGCAGAACCGCAACGGTATTCATCGATCTCGTCTCTTCAATCGTCACGCAGTGCGAATAGTCAGAGATAGTAAAAAGGCTGGATGTGAAACGCGTACTGCTGCTGTTGATACCGATCTTTGTTTGGGGAAAGGTGCACTACGCAAAAGTGGAGCCCTACGAGAGTGTCGTACTCAAAGCTTCAGTCAGCGGGCTTGTGCTGGAGGCTGACCTTGCTTCTGAAGGGACGCAGCCTGAGGGCAAAAGGGTAGTGTACATCGATGACAGGCTCGACCGTGTAGATCTGAATGCCACGCAAAGAAGTATGGCACTGCTTGAGGAGACCCTCTCGATCAATGAAGAGATGGCATCTCTGCTTGAGAAGAATATGGTACGTCAGGAGAGCTATTATCATCGTATAGAGAAGCTTCCAACCGCATCGACAACACAGAAGGACAACGCCTACAGTGCCTTTGTGTCAGTAAAAAACCAGTATTTGGCTACCCGTGAAAAGATCGTGTCGCTAAAACGGCAAAAAACGGATCTTGCCTACAAGATCGCACGTCTGCAAGATACGATCGCAAAGAAGTCTCTTAGACCTAAAGGGGTCTACCTCTACAAGCTGATGGTTCGCAAAGGGGACTTTGTCGCTCCGGGAACCCCGCTGGCAAGAGTCGATGATGCCAAGAGGGCGAAGCTGGTACTTTTCCTTGACCCGGACGAGCTTGAAGGGATTGAAAAGAGAGATATCTATCTTGACGGGGTGAAGACCGATTATCATATCGGTAAAATCTGGCGTATCGCAGATGAGAAGTACCTCTCCTCCTACCGTGCAGAGATCTACATTCCGGCACCGAAAAACTACTTTTCCAAACTTATCAAAGTGGAGATCAAATGAGTGAATGTGTAACGACTGCCTGCGGGCTTGACTGTTATGATGCCTGCAAAATTGTTGTAGACAAAACAAAGTTTCCAAAACTCAAAGGCGATGCCGAACATCCTGCCGGAAATGGTGCACTCTGTGCACTGCTGAACAAATATACCCATGAGGCGGAACGCATTACCCAGCCGCGTATCGATGGTAAAAAGGTCAGCATGGAAGAAGCGATGGCAGCGGTGGCTGAGGCTTTCAAAAAGCCAAAAACACTGCTCTGGAGAGGCTCTGGGAACCTTGGGGTGATGCAGGATGTCACCAACCTGTTTATGGAAAAGATAGGTGGTACGCTAACCTCGGGAAGTTTGTGTGATGCTGCCGGGCATGCCGGTATTGTCAATGCAAGGGGTATCAACCGTACCCTCCCGCTTGAGCAGATTGCCAAAGCTGAGACGGTTGTGGTATGGGGGCGGAACCTGACGGTGACCAATGCCCATATGATGCCCTTTATAGAGGGGAAAACCCTTGTGGTGATTGATCCGGTCAAAACGGCTATTGCCAAGAAAGCGGACTTCCATCTGCAGCTTGAACCGAGGATGGATTACTACCTTGCGATCATGCTTTCGCGTTTTGTCATTATGGAAGATGGACAGGATGATGCATGGCTTGAGGAGTTTGCACCTGACATAGAGGACTTCTACGACTATACCAGAGAACACCGTATCAAAGCGATTTTGGAGCATATGGGAACCGATCTTGGCGAAATGGGCAGGATGTTGGAGTATCTGCGTGGCAAAAAGACAGTCTTTCTTGTCGGTGCAGGGGTGCAGAAGTACACTACCGGTGCCTACACTCTGCATGCGATCGATTCGCTTGCTGCTGTCTTGGGGCTTTTTGGCAAAGAGGGGTGTGGAGTGCACTATCTTGGCAGTTCACGTCTGGGCTTTGATGATCCGTTCGAAGTAAAGACGGCACGTGTACCTAAAGCAACTACCCCATTCTCAGAGTTTGATACTGTGTTAGTGCAGGGAGGCAACCCGGCAGCCTCGATGCCCGACAGCAACCGTGTCAAAGAAGAACTCTCCGGTACAGGAACGCTCATATATTTCGGGTTGTATGAGAATGAAACCTCTGCACTGGCAGATATTGTGATCCCTGCGAAGCACTTTTTTGAAAAAGAGGATGTACGGCTCAGCTACAGTCACCACTACGTTGAAAAAATGAATAAGGTGGTGGAGAGTCCATTTGGTATCAGCGAGTATGACTTTACCAAATACCTCTTTAACGCGTTTGGTCTAACAGGGCTTCAAGAAGAGCGGACATACATTGAACACTGGCTTGAACAGTGCGAAGAGGAAGAGGGGTGCTACCGCTCACCTGCCTACGACCCCGCGCCGTATGCAGAGGGCTTTGGCGAAGAGGGGGATGATGAGTTTATCTTCATCGATGAATACGATGATGATTTTATCAACCCAAAACGCTTTACAAAGTATCGGAAGAAGAGTACGAAGAAGCCTAAAGATGAGACCTTCTGGCTGCTGACACCCAAGTCTGCCAAATCGCTCAATACGCAGTTTGTTCGTGACAACAGAGTACATATACATCCTGAAGCAGGCTTTGAAGAGGGAGAAGAGGTGGTGCTCTCTTCCCCATACGGCTCACATCGGTTTACCGTACATCTCACTGAAGATGTGCGCCCCAACTGTGTGGTTGTCACCAATAATACGATCGGGGTCAATACCCTGACACCTTCCATTTTGAGTGATGAGGGAGAGAATGCCTGCTATCAGGAAGTGAAAGTTGTTGTAACACGTAATGAGTAGAGGTTTCGGTATAATTACACTGGAAAATAAATCAATTTATGGATAGAGATATGACACTTGAAGAGATGGATAAGCAGTATGTACTGCAAACCTATGCACGTGACTATACCAATTTTGTAAAGGGTGTTGGTTCGACACTCTATGATGAACATGGAAGAGACTATATCGATTTTGCTTCCGGTATTGCGGTAAACTCTGTCGGGCACGGCAACCCAAAACTGACCGAAGCGATCTGCGAACAGGCAAAAAAGATCATCCACATCTCCAACCTGCAGGTGATCGAACCGCAGGCAAAACTGGCAAAACGGATGGTAGAGCTTAGCGGCTATGATATGGGGGTCTTCTTTGCCAACTCCGGAGCGGAAGCGAATGAAGGAGCCATCAAAATCGCGCGTAAGTATGGTGAGACACAGTTTGAGAAGAAGCGCTACAAAGTCATCACACTTGAACACTCCTTTCATGGACGTACCATTACGACAGTGAAGGCGACGGGACAGGAAAACTTCCATACCCCGCATTTCTCTCCCTATCCTGACGGGTTTTCCTATGTACCGACACTCGATGATGTCTATGATGCCATCGATGATGAAACTGTAGCGGTACTGCTGGAGCTTGTACAGGGAGAGGGCGGTGTACAGCCATTTGACAAAGAACAGGTACAGCAGCTTGCTGCACACCTCAAAGAAAAAAAGGTGCTACTCATTGTCGATGAGGTACAGACTGGTGTGTACCGTACCGGTGAGTTCCTTGCCAGCAATCTCTATGAGATAGAACCCGATATCATTACCCTTGCCAAAGGGCTTGGCGGCGGTGTACCCATAGGGGCAGTGATGACAAAGCACAAAGAGGTACTTAAAGCGGGAGACCACGGCAGTACTTTTGGGGGCAACTACCTCAGTACAACAGCAGGGCTTGCTGTGCTCGATATCTTGTCAGAGTTGTATGAGACAGGAAAGCTGCATGAAACGCTTCTCTATTTTGAACAGAAGTTGCAGCAGGTAGCGATGGACTATAACAACCTTTTTGAAAAAGAGGTTGGACTGGGGCTGATGCGGGGACTGCGTGCCAAGAGTGCGGAACTTCAAAGCAGTATTATTAAAAACAGTATGCAAGAGGGTGTTGTTGTACTCAAAGCTGGACGAAATACCGTCCGTTTCCTGCCAAGTCTCACCATAAGCAAAGCAGAGATCGATGAAGGGTTCAAGCGTTTTGAAACGGCTCTTTCTTCTCTGTAGCTGTATCGTGCTGCCTTTGGTGGCAGATGAGCTTTCAGGCATCCTTTCAAATACAAAGCAGCACCTCTTTGACTACCGTTTTGAAGCCAATACCCTGCAGAGCGATATGCTCTCGAAAAGCTGGATAAACCCTGTAACGGTGCGTTACGGAAAAGACTATACAACTCGTTTTAAAACCGGTACAATCGATACAGGAAACTTTTCGGTCTATATTGACCAGCCTATTTTCCGTTCCGGTGGCATCTACTATGCTATCAAGTATGCCGATGCTGTCCGACAGAGCAATCATGTAGATATTACACTTCAAAGAAGAGAGATGATCGGTGATGCAGTGACGATTCTTTTTCAGCTGAAGCGCAATGGGCTGGAACAGAAAAAGCTGCACTACCAAATACGCAATGATGCGATTGATATCCGACAAAAACGTGACAGTTACAATGCAGGATTGATCGACAGCAGTTTTCTTGATCAGGCTATTTTGAAAAAGAGTCAGGATGAAACGGCACTGCTTCAACTGCAGTTCAATGCTATGGAGCTTAGACAGCGTTTTTCGCTGTTAAGTGATAAAAACCCAGATAAACTGAAAGTGCCAAACCTGAAGCTTGTTGATAAGCCAACCTACCAGAAAGAGCACCTTGCACTGAAGCGTGATATCGCACATGCGGAGGAGTTGAACTACAAGCAGAAAGTAACCTGGGCAAAATACCTGCCTACAGTCTCTCTTCAGGCACAATACAACAATGGTGATCTCAATCCGCTGTTCCCCTCTACAGGTCTCAATCAGGAGTACTACAACTACGGTTTTTCAATTTCGATGCCTATTGATATCAATGCGTTAAGTGATATTGAGCTGAGCAAGGTTGAAAAACTCAGAGCGGTAACAGAAGTGATAGACAGACGCCATACGGTCAATGAAGAGTATGACTGGATCTATAACAGTTTAAAGATACTGGATCAGAAGATTGCATTGGCACATAAGGATGAAGAGGTTTACCGAAACCTTTACCGTGTAACGAGCAATCTTGCTAAAGCAGGAGAGAAAACCCCGCTTGACGCGGAAGTGATGCAGAACTCGCTACAGATCCGAAAAATAGACCAGAGAATTTACCAAATAGACAAGCAGATACAGCTTCTGAAACTCTATATACGGATGGAACATGTACTTTAGCGACTATATGAACGCATGGCTTTACGGTGAGAACGGCTACTACAAGAAATTCAACACCATTGGAAAAGAGGGGGACTTCTATACCGCGGTCAGTACCAGTGCTTTTTTCGGTGCGAGTATCGCCAACTACATCTACCGCATGATAACAGAGGGGAGTGAAGAGGAAAAAAATGCATGGCTTATCGAAGTGGGTGCCCATCAGGGATACCTCCTGTGCGATATGATCCAGTGGCTTTATACCCTTGACCCTGCGTTGATCAAAACGATGCGGTTTGGTATTGTGGAGCGTCAGCCCGAAGTCAGAGAAGCACAGAAAGCCTACATACACTCACGTTTTGGGAATGATGTGGAGGTTGTCCATTTTGACGACATCTCTGCAGTCAATGTCGAGCGTGCATTTGTGGTTGCCAATGAGATATTTGATGCCTTTGGGTGTGAACTGCTTAAAGATGAGAAAATTGCTGTGGTAGACAACCATACCATAGGCTGGGAAGATGCCCCCAAAGCCATGCTGGAGTGGGCCAAAAAACACTACCTCAAGCAGGGAGAGGTTGCGGTTGGGTATGAAGCCTTTGCAAGTGCGATGGCACAGGGTATCAAACGGTGTGATTTTATCACCTTTGACTATGGAGAGAAATATGTGCGTAATGACTTTTCCATCAGAATCTACCGCAAGCATGAAACATTCCCGCTGTTTGATGAGGCAGTCAACCTTTCTGAGTCTTTTGGAAGAGATGATATCACCTATGATGTCAATTTTGCCCATGTAGTAGAGGCGTTTGCGGCGGCAGGATTTGAGGAGAAAAGTTATAGTACACAGGCGCGTGCGCTGGTGGACTTTGGTATTATCGAGATACTTGAACAGTTCTCAAAACAGACCAGCCGTGAAAACTATCTTCGTGAAGCAGACAAGATCAAGACACTGATCTCTCCCACTATGATGGGAGACCGCTTCAAAATGCTGCATCTTGCCAAAGGCAAGACTACTTCATAGCTTTTAACAGAGCACAGCGTCTCAGTGCTCCCTCTTCACCGCCAAGCATACGGCTGTAGTGGTCGAATTTCTCTTGACCGATCATTTCAATACAGACACTTTTGCTCATTGTCGGTCTCACAGCTTCGGTATCGGATGCCGGATGGGTTACGTGACTTTTTGAAGGGGTTTGTGGATACATATATTCAGGTGAAAAATTGTTGTCCTCTACCTCTTTGAGTGTATGTTTCACTTTAGGCGGGGGTGGTGTTTTTTTTGTCTTTTTTACAGGTTTGGGTGCAGGCAGAGGTCTATAGACAGGTTTGTTCGAAATGCATCCTGAAAAAATAAATCCTGCAATACCCAGTGTAATCCATCGCTTCATGGTGTGATCCTTTTTTGTTTAGGTTTCAGTGATGATGCTATACAAGCCGGCTATGTCAAAGTGATAACCACAACAGCGATGGCAAATCCGCCATCGTGACTGATAGAGAGCGAACTCTCTTTGATGTTGTGTACCTTCTGTGCCTCTTTTGTCAGTTTGAAGTAGGGAGCACCTCTGTGGTCTTTGGCAATGATAATGTCGTGAAATGCCAGTCTGCTTCCAATACCGCATCCCAAAGCCTTGGAGATCGCTTCCTTTGCGGCCCAAAAGCCGGCAAGTGTTTCAATGCGTCTGGCAACCGCTATCTCATTTTGGGACAGATAGCGTTGCTTGAATTTGATGCCATACCGCTTTACCAGTTTCTCAATCCGTTCTATATGAATGATGTCAGTTCCAATTTTCATGCCGCTAGTGTATCCTAAAAAACTTTACAAAACTATAGAGTATTATATACAGTTATCAAATTGTACTTGTTGACAAAATTCTATAACCGAGCGTGTAGCTGTTTTCAACAATCTTGTCACTATAATCGGTCTCTGTATTCAGTTTTTTGTTCAGCCGGTAGATGAGTTGGATCAGTTTATTGTCATGTGAATCATCCGGTATTTCATCTTCCCATATATGGTAGATAAGCGAATCATTTGAGACATATTTGTTGATGTTCTGGGTAAGAATCTCTATGGCGAGTTTCTCTTTTTTTGTGAGTTTGATAACTGTATCGCGGTATTGCAACAACTGGTTCTGTCCATCCCAGATAAGATCCGGCTTAATAGCGATAATCTGGCTGTCATTGATCTTTTCGATTGTTCTGTTGAGGGTTTCGCTCAGTTGTGTAAAATCGACAGGTTTGACGAGATAGGCTTCAAGTTTGAGATTGACGGCATCCAGAAGCCGTTCTCTGTCAGAGTGTCCCGTAAGCATAATAATAGGTATCTTTTCATTCTCCTGCCGAATATGCTTTGCTACTTCAAGACCGTTGACACCAGGCATACAAATGTCCAAAAGTACAACATCCGGTTGTTCTTCGCGGTAGACTTTGAGTGCCTCGTTGCCATTGGTGACAATGAGAATCTGATCAAAATAATCTCTAAGGATATAGAGAAGGTTTTCTCTGATCAGCGGATCATCTTCCGCATAAAGTAGTGTGTGGCTATGCATTCTTCCTCACTTTGGTTGAGAATTGTATATCAAAAATTTACGCCAGTTATGATATAGAATAATTATTTTTTCTAATTCTATTCTTTCATAACTTAGAAAGCGATTGTGAAATTTCCCTTATAGCATAGTCCTATTTTATCTGAAAAATATTATATTTTACATCCATTCTACCACTTTTGAAACTTCATCGGCAATAAAACACTTAATAGTGGTCACTTCTAATGGTTTATTAGGGATGACAGCTTTGGAGAATCCTTGTGTCTCCATCTCCTTTAGCCGTTGTGAGAGTGCAGCGATTTCACGAATCTCACCAGTGAGTGAAACCTCTCCTAAAAAGATAGTCTGTGTACAAAGTTCTCAGTCAAGGTAAATGCTAAAAATGGCGGCGCTCACGGCGAGGACGGCATCAGGCTCGGTGATCTTGATAACG
>JALTYW010000180.1:1820-2303 GCA_027046415.1 Sulfurovum sp. | reverse complement strand
AGAACGCTTTACATACTTGTTTTTGACGACCATACCGTAACTTTAGCATACTTTTGTACCGCTAAAGTTATCTAGACCCTTTTTATATATCGTGCATCATCTCCTAGCAATTGCATTGCAGATGCTAGTTCAAATGGCACCTTGACCTGGTTTGCGCCAACAAACACAAGCACTTTAAATGGATGTTCAGCTAATACCTCAAGGTTTTTCGGCTGAACATTTTCAAAATCTATAAGCACATAGTTCGTCGGCAACTTTCTCTCCGTTTTTTAATAGCCATAACTATTTTATTCAAGTTATTTAAGAAACATTATAAGCAGATTTATCTTAAACTCATTGACCAACCGAAAGCTCCCTAACCACCTTCCCCACATCCCCCAAACAACACTGCCCGCTGGGGTTGAGGATCTCACAGCTACATCCCGGATCTTCCATCTTGGCTTTGATGTCTTCAAGCGCGGTGGTTTTGCCTGTCGCTTCGAT
>JALTYW010000180.1:0-1810 GCA_027046415.1 Sulfurovum sp. | reverse complement strand
CTGGCACCCTCTTTGACTCCGACGGTGATGGTGAGTACATCTTGCTTTAACACCTCGTCACCACGGAAATAGACCGCTTCGCATGTCGGGGTTTTACAGTAGTGAAAGCCCTCAAGGGTATCCAGTTTCGTCTTGGCATCATCCGTTAGCAAATGCTCCAAAGTCTTGACAAGCACCCCTTTGGCAGGCTCGCCGCAGAGCGGACACGCTGCTTTACATTTGGGCTGCGGGCTGCAGCAGTCGTGGCTCTCGGTGGAACAGCTATTGGAAGTCGTAGCGCAGCAGCTCTCTTTTTTCGGTTCTTTGATCGGTTTGAAAATAAACATGGTTTGACCTTTATTCTCTTTATACCCACTATTTTAACAAAAATGTATGCAAATCATGTGCAGCCGTTATCGATCATTGGGTATACTTATAGGAATAAATCTCAAGGGGTGTGCTATGTATCTGCTCTCAGACCGCCTGTACTACAAAGACGAGATCGCCATCGAAGAGGGACAAAAGCAGATCATCTTCACCCATGTCGACAACCCCATCATCACTGAATGGCTTGAATCGCACAACTTCCCGGAGAGTTTCCTTGAGGATATCCACAACGAAGACCAGTCCATCACCTTTGAACAGAGCAAAAGCTTCAAACTGATCATCTTGAAATATTTCGTCAGAGATGAAGAGGATGAACTGCTCTACCATGACGAGAACATCGCCATCATCATTACCGCAAGTAAATTCATCTTTCTCTCACGCAACGAACACATCATTAAAAATGTCGTCTCGCACCTATACAGACGCTACGAAGAGCGTGATTCATTAGAATACGTTACCTATACCGTCATCGATATTCTGGTTGACCACAGTATGGGCATTGTCGATGGGCTCGATGACAAACTTGAAGCGATAGAAGATGAGATATTCAGCGAAGAGGTGGAGGAGAAGGAGATACAGGCACATCTCTACTTCGCCCGCCGCACCCTCAACCGCATCACCAAACTCTCCGTTCAGGCAAATGACGCGGTCAATAAGGTCTACAACCACTTCCCTCTCGAGACAAGACAGAAGCTCAAGTATGAGTTCATCGACCTCAAGGAGCACCTCTCCTACCTGATCAACGAATCCAAAACCTATCTGGATCGTACCGGCTACCTCCAAAACCTCCTTATGGGGTTTCTCAGTAACCGCATGAACCAGGCGATGCAACGTCTTGCGGCGATCTCACTCATCTTCCTGCCGCTGACCTTTATCGTCGGCAACTACGGGATGAACTTCAAAAATATGCCCGAACTCGACTGGAAGTATGGCTATTTTGTCATCTGGGGGCTCAACATCGCCATTGCGTGGCTGATCTTCAGGTGGCTGAAAAAGCAGAAGTGGATATAGGAGGCTAAACCATGGAGAATTTCCTGCAAACCATCGGAGCACTCAACGATGAGACAAGGCTGAAGATACTTCGCTTCATCGACAAGAACGGTGCGGTGTGTGTTTGTGATATCGAGTCGGCATTTGGGATGATACAGTCTCGTATCTCCCGCCACCTCAAGATCCTCAAGGATGCCGGATTTTTAACAGTTGAGCGCCAGGGACGCTGGGCATACTACGCCATCCGCTCCCCGCTTGACAGGTTCAGGCAGGACATCCTCAAAGAGATCTCCTATCTTGAGATGGACTTGCCGGAGTTCAAGGGCTGCTGCAAACCATAACATTTTGGTTACAATATATCAAGATACCTTGATATATATACTTCTTTATGCTACAATTCGCCATCTTCACAACATAAAGGCAATATACTATGAAAAAAGTACTTATTCTCTGC
>JALTYW010000179.1 GCA_027046415.1 Sulfurovum sp. | reverse complement strand
GAATAGTTTTGGTTTGTGTTGCTTTGCAACACCTCTATTCAATAAAAGCTTTTTGCAAAAAAGCATACCTTCATTCCTCATTCCTAATTCTTCATTCCTCATTTGATCTTCCCTGAAGATCACGGAATCGGCACTGCCGCAAGAATCTTCTCGATGATCTGATCCTGCGTGATCTCTTCGGCAAGCGCTTCATAGCTAAGAATGATGCGGTGTCTGAGTACCTCTTTGGCAATGTAGGCGATCTCAATGGGTGAGACATAGTCCTGCCCTTTGAGGTACGCTATCGCTCGGCTTGCCTTGTACATATCGATACTCGCACGCGGGCTGCCCCCAAACTCGATAAACGGTGCAAGCTCTTCAAGTCCGTAGGCTTTAGGGTCACGGGTGGCAGATACCAGTTCAATGATGTAGCGCTCCACCTCTTCATCCATATGCACATCCATCGCCTCTTTACGAATGCGTTCAATATCCTCTTTGGTTGCTACCTGCTCTATGTCTCCAAAAGCGTTATTTGCTACACGTCTGGCGATCTCAAGCTCTTCTTCCTTGGTGTTGTATCCCACAACCACTTTCATCATAAAACGGTCAAGCTGCGCTTCTGGAAGCTCATACGCCCCCTCCTGCTCAACAGGGTTCTGTGTCGCCATGACCAAGAACGGCAGGTCGATTTTGAAAGTTTCATCTCCAATGGTTACCTGTCGCTCCTGCATCACCTCCAGCAGTGCCGACTGTACCTTTGCCGGTGCACGGTTAATCTCATCAGCAAGCAAAAGGTTGGTAAAGACCGGTCCCTGTTTGATTTTAAAGCTGTTGTTGGAAGGGTCGTAGATCTCTGTCCCTATGATGTCTGAGGGAAGCAGGTCCGGGGTGAACTGCACACGTTTAAAGTCGAGTCCAAGGCTCTTTGCCAGTGCGTTGACTGTCGTGGTCTTTGCAAGTCCTGGAACCCCTTCAAGCAGAATATGCCCGCGGCACAGCAGTCCCGCAAGCAGCCCCTCTACCATCTTCTCCTGACCGACAACGACTTTCGCCATTTCCTGTTTGATATTTTGAATGATTTGACTCAAGTGTAACTCCTGAATAGTATTGATTAATAGGAGTATACTTGAGTGAGGTAAACTAAAGTTAAACGTTATTGCTTCTGTTTAAAAAAGCCCATCGCAGCAGCGATAATGTCATCATCATCTTTGGAGGCAGCCTTGAGCACCACACGCTCTTTATTCTCGTCGGCAAATTCCATAAAGACATTCTCACCATAAGAGGAGACTTTGACAATGCCCTGCTTGCGTGCGAGTACCTTCATCACCATGACATCGATGAACTGTCGTGTCACGGTATCGGGTTTGCCAAAGCGGTCGGCGATCTCGCTTTCGATCTCATAGACTTCACCGACATTCTCACACTGTGCCAGACGGCGGTAGAGCTCCAGCCGCAGCCTGTCCTCTTCGATGAGCTCTTCACTCAGGTACGCCTGCACGGCAAGTTTCATATCCACCTGACGCGTTACCTCTTTGCTCTGACCGCTCAACTCCCTGATGGCATCTTCGAGCATACGTAGATAGAGGCTGTAGCCGATCTGCTTGATATGACCGCTTTGTGCCTCCCCGATGATGTTTCCACCACCACGGATCTCAAGATCATGAAACGCCAGCACCGCCCCGCTGCCAAGGTCTGAGTGCGACTCAAGGGCAAGCAGTCTGCGTCTGGCATTGTCGCTTAAGCGCTCTTTATCTGTGACCATAAAGTAGCAGTACCCCTCTTTGCCGCCACGCCCTACGCGTCCTCGCAGCTGGTGCAAGTCGGCAATACCAAAACTGTCTGCCCCGTCTACGATCATCGTATTGGCATGAGGCATATGGATACCCGATTCGACAATGGAGGTAGAGAGCAGTACATCATACTCCCCATCTTCAAATTTGAGCATCTCATCTTCAGTCTCTTTTGAAGAGACTTTCGAGTGCAATACCGCAATGCGAAGCTTGGGCAAAATCTCAAGCAGCTGCTTTTTCTTCTCTTCAATGCCGGCAATGGAGTTAAAGACATAAAAGATCTGCCCACCACGACGCAGCTCACGCAAGATCGCCTCTTTGATCACCTTCTCATCGTAGCTCTTGACAAAAGTACGCACCCCCTGACGCTCCATTGGCGGAGTGAGGATCTCAGAGAAACTCTTAACCTGTGAGAGTGCCATATTGAGCGAACGCGGTATTGGGGTTGCCGACATGCTAAGCAGATGCGTATCGATACTCATCTCTTTGAGTGCCTCTTTCTGCTTCACACCAAACTTGTGCTCTTCATCGATCACCA
>JALTYW010000178.1 GCA_027046415.1 Sulfurovum sp. | reverse complement strand
GCATCTGTGCCGCATCACTCTTTTTCATACCGTCTATCTCTGCGAGCACATCACTGTCATCCAGTGTCACTTCAGATGTGTCGTCTGCCTCCTGACTCACAGCATCCGGGGTATTTTCATTCCCCTCTTCTGCTGCTTCTACCGCTTCTTCTCTATTCTCTTTCTCCACAGCTGCTTCTGGCTGAACCGCTTCCTCAACAGGTGTTGTCTCTTCCGGTACCGCTTGCTCTACTGCTTGCTCTTCCTCAACACGCATCTTGCCTCCTTCTTCAATATTGTTGTATCAATTCCTTTATTCTATCAAAAAAAAATCATAAATATTTAATCTATATCAATTTTTTGATACATGTTCGATATAATTCCTTTCATTACTCTCTATTAGGAACACCATGGGAATTCTTATTGCACTTTTAGTCCTCTCTGTACTGATCTTTTTCCATGAGCTTGGGCACTTTACTGCTGCCCGCATCTTTGGGGTGCAGGTTGATGTCTTCAGCATCGGTTTTGGCAAGCGTCTATGGACAAAAAAGATAGGCAAAACCGAATGGAGCATCTCTGCTGTACCGCTGGGCGGCTATGTCAAGATGAAGGGGCAGGATGACACCGACCCGACCAAAAAGAGCTTCGATGCCGACAGCTATAATGCCAAAGCGCCGTGGCAGCGCATCATCATCTTGCTTGCCGGTCCGTTTGCCAACTTTTTGATGGCATTTTTACTCTACCTTGCTATCGCCTATATGGGTGTACCAAAGTTTCTGCCGGAAGTCGGCAAAATCCAACCAGACACACCTGCTTACAACATCGGTATCCAAAAGGGTGACAGGATTCTCCAAATCAATCATAAACCAATCAAATATTGGGAAGATATAGGAGAAGAGATCAAAGGGAGTTCAGGCAATATCAGCATGCTTGTAGACCGCAATGGTTCTAAACTCCACTTTACACTTACACCAAAAATAATAGAAGACAAAAATATTTTTGGCGAGCCAATAAAAAGCCGTATTATTGGTATTTCACTTTCGGGATCCAGAGTCATTGTTCATTACACCTTATTAGATGGCTTCAAGTATGCATGGGATGAAACGGTACGTGCATCAACACTGATCTTCCAAAGTGTCCAAAAACTGCTCACCGGTGCGGTGGGAGCCGACAAACTCGGCGGCATCATCACCATCGTCGATGTCACCGCCCAGGCAAGCCATGCAGGCATACTGGCACTCTTTTTCTTCACTGCACTCATCTCTGTCAACCTCGGTGTACTCAATCTCCTGCCCATTCCTGCACTGGACGGCGGGCACATTATGTTCAACCTCTATGAGATGCTGCTCGGCAAAGAGCCAAACGAAACAGTGATGTACTACATGACCGTCACTGGGTGGATCATCCTTGGTGGGTTGATGATGCTTGGACTCTATAACGATATACACCGTCTGATGGGGTGATGTTTTTCTTCGAAAAACAGTGAAGAGTTAATAGTGAATAGTGAATAGTTTTGGTATGCTTTTCTTAGCGAAAAGCTTTTTTCAAAGATACACCATGTAGGGTGCTGTACCCCTACAGCACCAAAAGGATAAAGATGATACTCGACAAAGAAACACTCAGAGCGAACCTCGATAAAGTGATCTGGAACATCGAACAGGCACGTATCAGTGTCAGTGAACACCACATTGTCAAACTGGTCACCGTTGCCAAATATACGGATGTGGAGAACATCGCCACACTCTATGAGCTTGGACAGCGTGCCTTTGGTGAGAATCAGGTGCAGCAGCTGCGTGAGCGCATGGCACAGCTTGAAGATCTGCCGCTGGAGTGGCACATGATAGGCAGACTGCAAAAGAACAAGATCAACAATCTCATTGACCTGCGCCCCTCGCTCATGCAGTCACTTGACAGCTTTGAGCTGGCACAGGAGATGCAAAAGAAGCTCAAAGCAAAAGAGGCAAAGATGCACTGCCTGCTTCAGATCAATGCCGCCAAAGAGGAGAGCAAAGCAGGTGTCATGCCAGAAGCTGCATTGGAGACCTACCTGCAGATCAAAGCAGAATGCCCCAACATTACCCTCAAAGGGGTCATGACCATCGGTGCTCATACGGATGATACCAAGGCGATACAAGAGAGCTTTGAGACCACCCACCGCATCTATGAAAACCTCGAAAAAGAGGGAGCGACCATCTGTTCTATGGGCATGAGCGGCGATTATGAGCTGGCGATCAAGTGCGGGTCAAATCTGGTGAGGATTGGGTCGGCACTATTTCGGAATTAGAAATTAGAAATTAGAAATTAGAAATTAGAAATTAGAAATTAGAAATTAGAAATTAGAAATTA
>JALTYW010000177.1 GCA_027046415.1 Sulfurovum sp. | reverse complement strand
TTCTAAATCCGTACAGTAAAGTAGCGGACATATATAATTGTCGCGATTATACCTAAAGGGGACTAAAAGCAGGAACAATTAGAGATAAAATATTAAGGAAACCACGAATGTTAGAACAGTAGGGTGTTGTCCCCCGACAACACCTCAACACCAAATCAGGGTTTAGATGCCACCCTCAACACAATATACCCCGCAACCCCCGAAAAGAGCGATCCGAGCAAGATAGCAAGTTTATCTGCATAAGAGAAGAGGTCGGTGTCACCAAAGGCGAGGGTATCGACAAAGAGGCTCATGGTAAAACCGATGCCTGTCAGCAGTGCTACACCATAAAGCTGCAACCATGTGCTATCTTTGGGGAGTTTTGCCAATCCCATTTTGATGGCAATGAATGAAAAGGTAAAGACACCAAGCTGCTTACCGATGAAGAGTCCTGTCATGATGCCAAGGGGTACTGTCTCTTTCATGCCTCCCGGGGAGATACCGCCAAGATCGACACCGGCGTTGACAAAGGCAAAGAGCGGCAGGATGAGCAGGGCTACCCAGTAGTGCAGGTCGTGTTCGAGTTGGTGGGCGATGGAGAAGGTTTTGCCCTCACTGTCAGTGGATTTGAGCGGAATGAAAAAGGCAAGTGCTACCCCCGCAAGGGTGGCATGGACACCGGACTTGAGTACACTGACCCAGAGAATAACACCCACCATGATATAGGCAGCCTTACGGACCACCCCCATACGGTTCATGATGAAAAGCACAACCAAAGAGGCAGCTGCAACCGAGATTGAGAGGGTAGAGAGCTCTTGTGTGTAGAAGAGGGCGATGATAACGATGGCACCAAGGTCATCTATGATCGCCAATGCCATGAGAAAGATCTTCAATGATACAGGCACCCGTTTGCCAAGCAGAGAGAGAATCCCCAGTGCAAAAGCGATATCCGTTGCCGTAGGGATCGCCCAGCCCTGCATGGCAAATGCATCTGCTTTGTTAAAGGCAATGTAGACCAGTGCAGGCACCGCCATACCCCCAGCTGCGGCAATGCCCGGCAGAGCGATCTGCGAAAGCGAGGAGAGATGCCCCTCGATCACCTCCCGCTTGATCTCCAGTCCAACCAACAGAAAGAAGATCGCCATCAGCCCGTCATTGACCCACAAAAGCAGCGGTTTGGCAATGTGCAGTGCCCCAATGCGTATCTCAACAGGTGTGTGTAAAAAGTTCATGTAGTAGTGTGAAAGCGCACTGTTTTGGAGTATCAGTGCGATGATGGTCACCACAATAAGTAGCATCCCCGGGAAGGAGTCCTTTTTAATAAAATCCTGAATCTCATGCATATAGCCTGTTTTCACGCTGCTCTCCTTGAGTATTTGGTATATTGTATCAAAAGAGCGTAAATGGTTGACATTTGTGCCGGATTGAAATACAATTTGCACACTAAAACGTATGAAAAGGTACATCAGATGAAAGAAAAAATAGAAAAAGTCATAGAGAAGATCGAAGCCTCCGACAAGATCGATGCAGAAAAAAAACCGCTGATCATTCAGAAGATCAACGAATGGAAAGAGGAAGATGATGCAATCAGCGAGGTGATTTTGAAACTGGAGAACTGGTGGATGGAGGTAGAGCCCTATTTCGCGGAGATGGGACTTGTCTAAAGACAAACCGGTCATTCTGACACAGTTTATCCGTGAAAAACGGTGGGTGCCGACCAGCCGTGAAGAGGCATTGAAGATCATTGCTGAGGAGATGCCAGAGACCGATCCTGAAGGCACACTGGCATATCTGCTTTCAGAAGTCAAAAGGGTCTCTCAGGTGACACTTGGCGAGTGCCGCTTTAAAGCACTACAGACCCCATAGTGCTACCGAACATTGTAGCGGTCAAGATCGTCCGTAAACTTCACTTTTCCCTTATAGTATTTGCGTATTTCGGCAAGTGTTTCCAGCTCTTTTCCTGTTGTTCTGAGCATTCTGTGGGAGAGGATCAACCTCTTTGGCGCTGCACTTTTGGCAATCTGCCCGATGGTATCGGGAGTCATGTGCAGCTGCGCTGCAACCCCTGAGGCACCTTTAGGAACTGCATTGTGTGCCACAAGCACATCGGCACCTTTAGCAAGATGTTCAAGGGTATGGTATGCACCGTTCATATCTCCCGAAAAGACAATGTGCCGACCTGCCACATTGACCCTGTAGGCAACAGCGGGAATAGGCCCGTGATGCACACTGACCGCATCGACAGAAATGCCTCTGTTGTTATAAATGCGTTTGACCTCTTTGCTCAAAGCTACATCTGTTGGCACAAGGCGGAATGCACCGTTGCCATCAAGAAAATCTCCCATATACTGC
>JALTYW010000176.1:316-2339 GCA_027046415.1 Sulfurovum sp. | reverse complement strand
AGTGAAGAGT
This sequence comes from Sulfurovum sp., assembly GCA_027046415.1. GTDB lineage: Bacteria > Campylobacterota > Campylobacteria > Campylobacterales > Sulfurovaceae > Sulfurovum. The sequence goes on along the minus strand of JALTYW010000176.1, from coordinate 2,329 downwards.
GTCAGTTTGCATTGCTGTGCAATGCTGCTATTAAAAAGCTTTTTGAAAAAAAGCATACAAACATTCTTCATTCCCAATTCCTCATTCCTAATTTTTTAACTTTTAACTTTTAACTTTTAATTTTGGAAATTTATTTCCAATCTGCGCCAATGGCTTCGCTGATGTGAGTGTATCCGTCTTTCTTTAACAGGTCAACCAGTCCGGTGTTGATCTCTTTGATGAGTGCGGGACCTTTGTAGATGAGCATGCTGTAGACTTGTACGAGTGATGCGCCGGCTTTGATGCGACGGTAAGCCTCCTCGGCAGAGTCGATGCCGCCTACGGAGATGAGGAGAGTTTTGCCGTAGAGTGCTTCGCCGATGGCTCTAAAGAGTGTGTAACTCTTTTGTGTCAAGAGTGCACCGGAGATACCGCCGAAGTCTTTGGCATGGGGTGTCAGAGCGTAGTCTATGGTCGTGTTGGTGGCGATGATCCCCGCTGCACCGGCTTCAACGGCTGTGGTACAGAGGGAAATGGCATCTTCGGGGGTCATGTCGGGTGCGATCTTGAGCAGAACAGGCTGTTTGGTGATGCGCTTTGCCATGGCAAAGATGTCGTTGATGAACTGTTCGTTCTGCAGGTCTCTCAGCCCCGGTGTGTTGGGTGAGGAGATGTTAATGACGATGTAGTCACCGTAGTCCTTGAAAGCGTGAAAGAGTGTTTCGTAGTCTTCCAAGGCTTTCTCTTCGGGGGTGACTTTGTTCTTCCCGATATTGATGCCGATGGGATAGTCGAAAAAGTAGAGCTTGTTGAGCTGTTCGAGCATGTAGCCCATCCCTTTGTTGTTGAAGCCCATGGCATTTTGTATGGACTGCTCTTCGATCAGACGGAAGAGTCTCGGTTTGGGGTTGCCCGGCTGTGGTTTGGGTGTGACCGTGCCGATCTCGGTAAATCCAAATCCGAGTGCGGGCATGGCGGTGATGTACTGTCCGTTCTTGTCAAACCCCGCGCCGAGTCCTACCGGGTTGCGGAATGTTTTGCCAAAGAGTTGCTGTTCGAGCATAGGGTCGGAGACGAAAAAGTCGTTTGAAAAGTGGCGCAGTGCAGGAGGGCAGTAAGCAGCAGCCCGAAGTCCGATGCCTGCTATAGTGTGCGCTGTTTCAGGGTCAAGTTTGAAAAGGATCTTTTTGAGGTTCTGGTAGGAAAAAAGTGACACGTGCCGCTCCTGAATTTTATGCGATTATAGCCAAAAGTCAATAAAAGTAGTGGACAGAGAGGGTTGCACCCTGCATGGTATCCATCCCCTCGAATTGTTCTATTTTATTATAGTGGTATCCCAAATCGATATCGATCCGGTCACTTGTGTAGAGAAGCAAACCGATATTGGCACCGAAACTGTAGCCGTCGTTGTCAGTAAGTGCTGTATGGTCATAACGGAAATAGTTTACATTCAAACCGATATAGGGGCGAAGGACGGGAGTGCCAAAAGGTGCATCGAACGGGATGTAGTCTACTTCAATATCGGCACTCTTGTATGCAGAAGCATACTGCAGTGCGAAGAGGGTTCTCCATTTCAGGCTCTGTGCACCAAAGTGCAGTGCAATAGGGGTATAGTTGCTACTCTCTTCTTTTGTTGGCTGCAACTTTTGATAGCCCACAGCAAAACCGATGAAAGGAAAGCTCTCATCCGCAGCCGCTATAGAAAAAAAGAGCAGTGTGGGTAGGAGTATTCTTTGTATCATTGTTTCTCCCACACAGTACCTTCTGGTGTATCCATGATGGCAATGCCCATAGCGGTAAGTTCATCACGGATAGCATCAGAGGTGGCGAAATCTTTGGCTTTTTTGGCTTCGCTGCGTTTGGCGATCAGGGTTTCTATCTGTGCTTTGAGTGTTTCATCGACCCCGATCTGGAAGTAGCTGTAGGGCTCTTTGCCGCCAAAACCAAGCAGACTATCGATAAACTCCAGATTGGCAAGCGTCTCTTTTTTGAGTGCTTTGTCTTTGGGGTTTGCATCGAGCTTTTCATTGGCAT
>JALTYW010000176.1:0-306 GCA_027046415.1 Sulfurovum sp. | reverse complement strand
GGTGGCTTTGAAATCTTTGTTGACTGCTGAGGCTTTTCCGGGCAGCAGACGCTTTTTGAGGCGGTAGAGTTTGTCCAGACGCTTTTTGGCAGCGAGCAGATCCTCTTCATTGAAGTTAAAATCGTTGCGGTAGTGTACCGAGTTAAGGTAGTAACGAAGTACCTCTCCGTCATAGACCTTGAGGGCATCTTTGAGAAAAAAGCTGTTGCCAAGGCTTTTGCTCATCTTCTCTCCGTCTATCTGAACAAACCCGTTGTGCATCCAGTATTTGGCAAGGGTATGCCCTGTGGCACAGCGGCTTTGTGC
>JALTYW010000175.1 GCA_027046415.1 Sulfurovum sp. | reverse complement strand
TCAAATATGTTGATGGAAAACCGGTATCGGTTGATACCGTAGTCATCTCTACACAGCACCACGACAATGTTTCACTTGAACAGGTGCAAAAAGCAGTCAGAGAAGAGGTGATCAATCCTGTACTGGAAGCTTACGGTATGCTGCATGATGAGATCACCTATCATATCAACCCGACAGGGCGCTTTGTGATCGGCGGTCCACAGGGTGATGCAGGGTTGACAGGACGAAAGATTATTGTCGATACCTATGGAGGCTCCTGTCCGCACGGCGGCGGGGCTTTCTCTGGGAAAGATCCGACCAAAGTGGACCGTTCGGCTGCCTATGCTGCACGCTATGTTGCCAAGAACCTTGTTGCAGCAGGTGCCTGTGAAAAGGCGACTATTCAGATTGCCTACGCCATCGGCGTGGCTGCGCCGGTCTCTATTCATGTCGATACACATGGTACTGCTCATGTGGCAGAAGAGCAGATTGTAGCGTGTGTCAAGGAATTGTTCGATCTGACACCCAAAGGGATCATGGAGAGTTTGAATCTGCTGCGTCCTATTTATCGTAAAACAGCGGCCTATGGGCACTTTGGTAGGGAAGATGAAGATTTCACATGGGAACAAACAGACAGGGTAAAAGAGATTCAAAGCTATTTAAACATCTAATTAAAGAATAATTTAAATAAGTTTTGATATAGTTTGGACATCTTAATAAAGGAGAAACAAAATGGCAGTAATCATTACTGATACTTGTATCAACTGTGCTGCTTGTATCGACGAATGTCCGGTAGAAGCGATTGTTGATGAAGACGATAACCCAACAGGTGAGGAGATCTACTACGTATACGCAGATAAATGTGTTGAGTGTGTAGGTCACTTCGATGTGCCTGCATGTGCTGAAGCTTGTCCAACTGAAGGATGTATTCAGTGGGATGACTGTGTCGAAGGTATGCCTTGTTCTGAGAACAGAGGCGAAAAAGGCACGCCAGTTATCGAAGACTAACTTCTTCTTATAGAAGGGCAGTAGGTTTTCCTATCTGCCCATCTATTACTCTTTCATAATTCTCTACTTTACATTTAATACATATTTAATCTCTATTTAGGTACAATCCCGCCCGAATACTTCTTTTTTTGAAGTAAAATATCCCTATGAGGAATCAGAATAATGGAACAAACACTATCAATCATCAAGCCGGATGCTGTTGCAAAAAATGTTGTAGGACAGATTCTTGCACGCTTTGAAGAAGCGGGTCTTAGAATTGCAGCAACCAAAAAAACAAGACTCTCCAGAGTAGATGCAGAAGCATTTTATGCAGTACATAAAGATCGTCCTTTCTTTAAGGATCTTGTAGATTTTATGATCTCTGGCCCAGTTGTCGTTTCTGTACTTGAAGGTGAGAATGCGATGGCAAAAAACAGAGAACTGATGGGTGCTACTGACCCTAAAGAGGCAGCTGCTGGAACGATCAGAGCAGACTTTGCTGACAGTATCGATGCCAATGCGGTACACGGAAGTGACTCTCTCGAGAATGCAGCAGTAGAGATTGCATTTTTCTTTTCACAGAGAGAAATCCATTAAGCAGTCTTCATTGAAGATTCTTTTTGAAAAGGTTGGTACTACGGCAAAACCTCTGGAGCTTTCGCTTCAGGATGTACGCCTGAGAGGTACCTTGGCAAAGAGCGGTTATCATCGCGTACTTCTCGATGCAAAAATGGAAGGAAACCTTCCACTGGTATGTGACCGGTGCGGGAAGCTGTTTGAACAGCAGCTTGATACATCGCTGAAACTGACACTCAGTGATCAGATATCGGAAGATAAAGATGATTTGGATATAATCGAGTTTTTGGATGGCGTTATTGATGTAACATACATTCTCCAAAGCGAGATCAATGCCATCGAGGGCGCTTTCCACTACTGCGACAGCTGTGACGGCAGTGATGAAGCACTCGAGATAGAATTTTAAACCATACAAAGGATAGACCATGGCAGTACCTAAGAGACGTGTAAGTAAAACAAGAGCGGCAAAGAGAAGAACACACTACAAACTAACGCTTCCTATGCCTGTAAAAGATAGCGATGGAACATGGAGAATGCCTCACCACATGAATATGACTACAGGTGAGTACAAAACGACAAAAGCGTAACTGCAATGATCAAAATTGCGATCGATGCAATGGGGGGGGATTTCGGTCCCGAACCTATTATTGAAGGTGTCGTTATGGCACTGGAAGAACAACAGTTTCTGCCTATTCTTGTAGGTGACAAAGAAGAGATCCTTTCCCTCCTCCCCCAGTATTATGCCAATAAAGTGGAGATTGTAGAGTCTTCAGATGTGATCGACATGGCAGACCAGGCGACCAATGCGCTTAAGCGTAAAGACTCCTCCATCTATAAAGCGGTGGAGCTTGTTCGCAATAAAGAGGCAGATGCTGTGGTTTCTGCAGGGCATAGTGGCGCAACTATGACATTGGCGACATTGCGTATAGGCAGACTTCCGCATATCTCAAAGCCTGCGCTGGCAACATTGATGCCGAGTCTTGGCAAAAACAAGACACTGGTACTGGATGTCGGTGCGGTGACAGACTGTGCCCCGCAAAACCTCTATGAGTTTGGTGCGATGGGCGAGGCATATGTTGAAAAGACATTGAATGTCAAAAACCCCCGTGTCGGACTGCTCAGCAACGGCTCGGAAGAGACCAAAGGGAATGCTCTGACTAAAGAAGCGTTCAAACTTCTCCAGAATCTTCGTGGATTTGTCGGCAACGTTGAAGGTAAAGATATCTTTAACGGCAATGTTGATGTGGTTGTCTGTGACGGGTTTACCGGTAACATTCTGCTTAAAACCAGTGAAGGGGTTGTGACGACGGTCTTTGCTTTGATGAAACAGTATATCCGCAAGTCACTTCCTGCGAAAATCGGTGCGCTGATGATGCGAAAAAAGGTCTTTGTCAATATGAAAAAGGAAGTGGACAAAGATGAATACGGCGGTGCACCGCTGCTTGGTGTGAACGGCTGTGCTATCATCTCACACGGTGCTTCCAATGCCAAAGCGATTAAAAATGCCATCTTCCAGGCGATCAAATATACGGAGTCTGGTGTCAACAACGAGATTGAAGCGTTACTCACCCAGAAAGCTTAAGCCGAGGGCTTTTGCTCTCCTCCCCTTTCCCCGGAATTCTTAGAATATTATGGTAAAATAGTACTCGATTTTATCGGGTGGTAATGCCCGTATTCAAGGACCACAATGTCAGCAAAACAACCTGTTTATGCCGCTTTCAGATCGATAGGTGCCTATGTGCCCGAAAAGATCCTCTCCAACAGCGATCTGGAAACCATGGTAGATACAAGCGATGAATGGATCACGAAACGTACGGGGATCAAAGAGAGACATATTGCAGCTGCAGATGAATTTACGAGCGATATGGGAGCCAAAGCGGCAGCCTTGGCAATTGAACGGGCAGGATTAAACAGAGAAGAGATAGACCTTGTGGTCTGTGCTACGGTAACGCCGGACTATTTCAATATGCCTTCAACAGCCTGTGTGATCTCTGACAAACTCGGTATCAAAAATGTGCAGGCGTTTGACATTGCTGCTGCATGCAGCGGATTTGTTTATGCGCTTTCTGTTGCCAAAGCATTTATAGAGTCTGGAATGAAAAGGAATGTCCTTGTAATCGGTGCAGAGAAGTTCTCTTCTATCGTAGACTATACGGACAGAAGTACCTGTATTCTCTTTGGTGACGGTGCAGGAGCCGCAGTGATCTCCGCTACAGAAAATGTAGAAGAGGGATTTGTGGATATCCATGCGAGTGCAGACGGTTCTTACGCAGATTTCCTTGTCACACCGGCACCGGGTTCACGTAATCCTGTCAGCCAAAAGGTACTTGATGAAGGATTGCAGTATGTACAGATGAAAGGGAATGAGACTTTCAAACTGGCAGTTAAGACATTGACAAAGGATGTCAAAGAGATTCTTGAGAAAAATAGTATCAAATCAGAAGAGATCCCACACTTTATCCCCCATCAGGCAAACTACCGTATTATCAAAGCAGTGGGAGATGCATTGAAAATGCGTGAAGATCAGGTTGCGTTGACCGTGCACAAGTATGGCAATACCTCTGCGGCGTCTATCCCGATGGCGATCAATGACCTTTGGGAGAGCGGTAAGCTTCAAAAAGGTGAACTGATGCTGCTTGATACCTTCGGCGGCGGTTTGACATGGGCTTCGGCACTGCTGCCGTTCTCTGGGGAGAGCGTTTAGCGTTAAGCGCGTAGCGTTCAGAAGAGTTTTTATGCGTATTGGGTTTATTGGAGATATTGTCGGTAAACCCGGGCGCTTGATGCTCAAAAAACACCTTAAGCGTTTGCGTCAGGAACACTTTCTCGATTTTGTCATTGCCAACTATGAAAACGCTTCCCACGGGTTTGGATTGACCCGCAAAAATGCCGATGAACTGCTTGGCTACGGCATCGATGTGATGACTGGAGGCAACCACAGTTTTGACAAAAAAGAGATCGTCGAACTCTTTGAGAGCCATCCACTTATTAGACCGATGAACTACCCTGAAGCCTCACCGGGCAAAGGTATTTTCCAAACAACAATCTGTGGACATGAAGTAGCGGTACTCAATCTGATGGGGCACTATACCATGCCCATGGTTGACAACCCGTTTACCATGATCACCTCTGTGGTCGCTTCGCTCAAGGCTCAGGGGATCAAACACATCATCATCGATATGCATGCGGAAGCAAGTTCTGAAAAGAATGTACTGCTGCATATGCTTCATGAAGATGTTTCTGCTATTTTTGGTACCCACACTCATATTGGTACGGATGACCTTTGTATCAGTAACGGATGCGCCTATGTTACCGATGTGGGGCTGACCGGTTGTCGTGACGGGGTTATCGGTATGGACAAAGCTGTGCCAATGCGCCGTTTTCTTACCGGTCTTGGCGGTCACCATGATATTCCAGACAGTTGTAAAGCAATCTTGCAGATGATTGTCTTTGAGTTAGATGATAATGGTCGCTGTATAGATGCTGAGAAGGTGAAGATTTATGATGAAAAGCCAAAGATTGTTACGAAAGCCATGATATAAGGAAAGAAATGAATACTAAAATAGATTTCGTTATGGTATTGGGAGTATGTTTACTTTATTTGTCCGGTTGTGCCCAAGAGAATAAACAAATAGAGCCAACGTCAGATGGACAGACTGTATATACCCCCATGAAAGTACCTGAGGTACCACCTACTGTAAAGCATGAATCAGCGATTGACCATCAAAAGGAAATAGAGAAATATGAAAAAGAGCAGGCGCAGATGAGTGATTTTGACAAATACATGCGATCACGTGATATCAAGTTAAGAAATAAGTAAAACCCATATATATTTCAATGAGGATAGTCTATAAATGCTTTGTTTTTGTAGCTTTTGTTAAACATTCCTTTTAATACGCACTTTTTTGGGGCTGAAAAGCTCCAGTGCAGTCTTGACCATTGGCTCTTCAAGAAGGGTTGCGGGGTCTTTCTCTTTGGCTGCTTCGGTTTCACCAGCATCAGGAGCGATGCAGGAGCTCTTCATCTCGATCTCTTCGATCATAGAGCCGCTGTCCGCATCGTTATGAGCCGCATTTTTCTGCGGTACTTGCTCTATTGATTGATCCCCGCTACCTGCTACCTGTTCATTACTCTCTGCTACTTTTTGTGAGGTCAGACCCCTACTGGCTTTTTTTTTAGCGATATTCTTGATTTTGGTTTCAAACCCAAACAGCTCTTTGACAAACATATTGATTACACCCCAGTGGGTGATGAGCATCTGCTTGTCGGCATCTTCGGCAGTAGACTCCCATGTCAACAGGTTGTCAGAAAAGTTGACAAAGGTGATGTTTTGCTCAAAACAACTGCCAAGGTCGTAGTCTCGATCATAGATTTTGGAGATGAGTTCTTTAAATTTGGTAGTATGAAGCGCTGAGGGTTGAGCGCTGAGTGTTGAGGAAGGTGTTTCTTGTTGAGGTTTATCTGCTTTGCTTGGGCTTTCTGCGCTTTCGTTTTGGGTGGTGTTGAGTGCTGAGTGCTGAGTGTTGAGTGTTGAAGAAGGGATTTCCTGTTGGGGCTCATCCGGTTTGCTTTGGCTCTCTGTGCTTTCGTGTGGGGCGGTGTTGAGTGTTGAAGTGGTTTGTGGGGTATCTTGTGTTGTTGGAGACGGTGATACTTCTGGCTCTTGTGGTGTTGTTTTTGCAACAGCATGGGGCTCTTCTTGCTTCTCTTGCTGTATGGCAGGTGTTGCATCTGGTGTTTTTTCCTCTACAGGCAGGGTTGCTACGATCTCCTCTTCGGTGATGGTGATCACCTCTTTGGGTGTAGAAAGATCAGGTGCAGGTGTGGTGACGACGATCTCGCTGACTTCTACTCCTTTGAGCTCCTGTTCGAGTCCTTTGATCATCGTGTCGATGTCTTTGATCTGTAGTGCTTCCATCATTTTGAATAGAGTCAGCGAGAGAACAAACTCGCCGTCACTTCCAAGAGAAAGCAGGGTTTGTGACTCGGCGATGATCCGGAAGAAGCGCTCGATGATCATAGGGGTAAGTCTGTTACTGCCTTCAAGCAGAAGGCTCTTGAGGTAGAGTGTCAGCTCATCGAGGATCATCTCCGCCTCATAATCGGCAGCTATTCTGATAAAGTCGAGGATCGCAGTTGTATCTTTTTTGACAATATTTTCAAGCAGTTTTTCCAGCAGACTCGGTTCGATGATGCCGAGCATGCCTGTGACTGTTGCGACATCGACAAAGTTTTGCGAATAGACGATCGCCTGATCGAGCAGTGTCAGTGAATCTCTCAGACTGCCTGCACCGGTACGTGCAATGATCTCAACCGCCTCTTTTTCAAACCCGATCTGTTCAAGGTTGAGAATATGCTCAAGGTGGCGCTGTACCAGCTGCTGCGGAATCTTCTTGAACCGGAAATGCTGGGTTCTAGAGAGGATGGTCGCCGGCAGTTTGAGCGGGTCAGTGGTTGCCAGGATGAATTTGACGAAATCAGGCGGCTCCTCCAGGGTTTTAAGCAGGGCATTGAACGCCTGATTGGTCAGCATGTGTACTTCGTCGATGATGAAGATCTTGAAGCGCGCAGAGCTTGGTTTATACTTGGTATGTTCAATGAGATCTTTGATATCATCGATCCCGCGGTTGCTTGCCGCATCCATCTCAATGATGTCCATATGGCGGTTCTCTGCAGCCATCACACAGTGGATGCACTCACCACAGGGGTGAGAGGAGGTGCCTTGTTCACATAGCAGCGCTTTTGCAAAAATACGAGCCGTAGAGGTCTTTCCGCTTCCGCGAAGTCCGGAGAAGAGATAGGCGTGTGAGAGTCGGCCGTTGTCCAGTGCCTGCGAGAGGGTTTGAGAGACTGCTTCCTGCCCGATGAGGTCGTTGAATGTGGCGGGACGGTACTTTCTTGCTAGCGCTAATGACACACGGACTCCTCTTTTTAAAGTAGCAATATTGTAGTCTATTTTTACTTTTGATTGGTATAACCCAAATCCCGAAATAGAAATTCATGACTTTGCATCATCATCGTATTCACGGGCTTCACATAAAACCATCGCCGAACCTGCGGGTGCGACTCAAATTTTCTGCAAACCCCGTAAATACGAGCATAACACAAATTCAAAGAATTCTATTTCGAGATTTGGGTATAATCCGTAGTAGTTTATCAATAAGTCAGAGGAGGAGACTGGATGCGTCTTGATAACGAAGAAGAGAGCCGAAATGTAGAGGACAGACGTGGTCAGGGAGGATATGGCGGCGGCAAAATGAGTATGGGAACCATGATGATGTTGTGGCCGCTCATCCGTCCGCTGTTGCGTTCTAAATTTGGGTTGTTGATCATCGGTGCGGGTCTGCTTGCCTATATGGCAGGGTATAATCCTTTGGCACTGATTGGCATGGGCGGTGGTGCATCACGTCCGGTCAACAAAGCGGTTGATGACAAGCGGGCAGTGTTCATTAAAAAAGTGCTTAGAAGTACAGAAGAGATCTGGAGTCAGCTGCTGCCAAAGTATGGACTTCGCTACAAAGAACCGGTATTGGTACTTTATAGAGGCTATACCCACAGCGGATGTGGTGGAGCGCAGTCTCAGATGGGGCCTTTTTACTGCCCTGTGGACAAAAAGGTCTATCTTGATCTTGGTTTTTTTGATGAACTGGCACGACGTCACAATGCGCCGGGAGATTTTGCGCAGGCGTATGTGCTTGCCCATGAGATAGGACACCATGTACAGGATATTGCCGGTACACTGGACAAGGTACAGAAGATCAAACAGCAGTGGGGTGGAAGAGGTCCACGAGCCAATGCGCTGCAAGTCAAGGTGGAACTTCAGGCAGACTGCTATGCCGGTGTCTGGGGACATTATGCACAACGGCAGTTTCATATGCTTGAACCCGGCGATCTTGAGGAGGCGCTCAATGCGGCAAGCAAGATCGGGGATGATACGCTGCTAAGAGAGGCAGGGCGTGCAGTACGTCCCGATGCCTTCACGCACGGCAGTTCCGCACAGCGTATGGCGTGGTTCAAGCGTGGATTTGAGAGCGGTGATTTGAGACAGTGCAATACATTTCAGTAAGGTGCGAAATTTCGCACCTTTGTGTTGAGCACTGAGCACTGAGCGTTGAGTATTGCGGTGTGTGATGTGCCCTTACACTTAACCACTATTTTGCTATAATCCACCAAATTATTATCGTATAAGTGAGAAGCAATGAGTTACAATCCAAAAGAGATTGAAGCCAAGTGGCAGCAGCAGTGGGAAGCGGAGCAGGCGTTTGAGCCGAGTGACTCCCTGAGTCAGAAGAAAAAATATATTTTGAGTATGTTCCCGTTCCCAAGCGGTAGATTGCATATGGGGCATGTGCGCAACTACGCCATCGGTGATGCACTGGCACGCTATTACAGAAAACAAGACTACAATGTCCTGCACCCCATCGGCTGGGATGCCTTTGGAATGCCGGCTGAGAATGCGGCGATCAAACATGGACGCCACCCCAAAGAGTGGACCTACAGCAACATCGACTATATGCGTAAAGAGCTGGGCACACTGGGACTTTCATTTTCCAAGACACGTGAGTTTGCCACCTGTGATCCGCTCTATACCAAACATGAGCAGAAGTTTATCATCGAGATGTTCCAAAAGGGGCTGCTCTACCGTGAGAGTACGACAGTAAACTGGTGTGAGAGCTGCCATACAGTACTTGCCAACGAGCAGGTCGAAGAGGGGTGCTGCTGGCGTTGTGACAACCCTGTAGAACTCAAGGAGATGCCGGGCTATTACCTTGACATCATCCGCTATGCCGATGAACTGCTCGAAGATCTCTCGCAGCTTGAGGGTAAGTGGCCTTCGCAGGTGATCACAATGCAGCGTAATTGGATAGGAAAGTCTCAGGGATTGGCGTTTGACTTTGAACTTACTGAAGAGAGCAAAGCAAAGCTTGGCGGAAAGTTTGACCGTTATGAAGTCTTTACCACCCGTCCCGATACGATCTACGGTGTCACCTATTCGGCATTGGCACCTGAGCATCCTATTACCAAATATCTTGTCGAACACAACTTGCTTGAACCGGAAGTGGCTGAGAAGATCAAAGCCATTGCCAATATGAGCGAAGTGGAGCGTGCCAAGCAGGATAAAGAGGGATATCCGCTGGGTATCAATGTGATTCATCCGCTTACTGGCGAACAGATCCCTGTCTGGACTGCCAACTTTGTACTGGCAAGCTATGGTGGCGGTGCAGTCATGGCAGTACCGGCACATGATGAGCGTGACTATGAGTTCGCCACCAAATATAACCTGCCAATCAAACGTGTCATTGAAGGCGGTGAAGAGCTGCCCTATACCGGAAGCGGCAGACTCATCGAGAGTGATCGTTTCAGCTGTGTAGAGAATGAAGAGGCGAAAATCGCCATTATCAACTACATGGAAGAGGAGGGCAAAGGTCAAGGCACGACCAACTACAAACTGCGCAACTGGGGGGTCAGCCGCCAGCGCTACTGGGGTGCGCCGATCCCGTTTGTGCACTGTGACGAGTGTGGGCTGGTACCTGAGAAGTTTGAGAACCTGCCAGTGGCACTCCCTGATGATGTGGAGATCACCGGCGAAGGAAATCCGCTGGAGAACCATCCGACATGGAAACACTGCAAGTGTCCAAAATGTGGCAAAGAGGCACTGCGTGAGACCGATACGCTCGATACTTTTGTGCAGTCAAGCTGGTATCAGTTCCGTTATGCGACCAACCCCAAAAAATGGGAAGAGGTCGGCATAGACAAAGCCGATGCAGACTACTGGCTGGGGGTCGATCAGTACATTGGCGGTATCGAGCATGCCATTTTGCATCTGCTCTATGCGCGTTTCTTTACCAAGGTACTGCGTGATCTTGGCTACCACGATATCGATGAGCCGTTCCAGAGACTGCTGACACAGGGAATGGTACTCAAAGATGGTGCGAAGATGAGCAAGTCTAAAGGCAATACGGTTGACCCGGATGCCCTGGTAGATAAGTATGGTGCCGATACCGCGCGTCTGTTTATCCTCTTTGCCGCACCACCGCAAAAAGAGCTGGAGTGGAATGACTCTGCGGTAGACGGCGCGTTTCGTTTCATCAAAAAACTCTATGACAGAAGCGGTAAAGTCACAGGCAAAACACTACCTGAGATTGACCAGAACAGCCTAAGCAAAGAAAGCAAACTGGCACGAGTCAAAGCCTATGAAGCACTGCAGAAATCTGCGGATGTCTATGAATATACTTTTGCTTTCAATACGCTCATTGCTGCCTGTATGGAAGCACTCAATGCACTTGACAAGCAGGATAACGCAGATGTCTGGACAGAGGGGATGTATTTATGCTCAACCTGCTTGAACCGATCATTCCGCATGTGGCTACAGAGCTGAGCGAGAAGCTCTTTGGACGAGAGAACTTTAACGGTAAGATCGAAGTCAAAGATGAGGTGTTTGTGCAGGAGAGTG